>JBBSNU010000020.1:0-16989 GCA_038260455.1 Chroococcales cyanobacterium
GGCAAACCAGGTTCCTCCGGGTCTTCGCTAGGTAAATCGTACATTGTCGGCAGCGTTTCTCTGGGCGATCGCGGCGGATCGCTTTGCGGCACAGGATATTTAAAAGGAAACATATAATATTGAGAAATGACTGCATTTATGCTAACATCATTTTAACATTGCTAAGTAGATGGGTATAAATAAAGATGAAGAGTATCAGAGATTCTTAGAGGGCGGGTTTTGCCTTCATCTTCTCGCTTGTATCAGAGATTTTTAGCTAAACCCGTCCCTACGAGATACTATTGTTTTTTGGCAATTAAGTAGATGGGTACAAACAAACATTAGATGGGAGAGGCGGGTTTTGCCTTCATAAACTCGCTGGTATCTCGTAATTTTTAGCTAAACCCGCCCCTACAAGATACTATTGTTTTTTGGCAATGACCTACTTAGTAAAGCAAGATACTCGCTTTATTGTAAGATATTTACACTAACTATAAGGAGCATCGAAAATAATGCGAATTTTAATGATGGGCGGTACTCGGTTTATCGGGGTTTATCTTACTAAGATTTTAGCAGCACAAGGGCATGAGGTGGTGTTGTTTAACCGGGGCAATAAGCCGGTACCGGTTGCGGGGGTGAAACAGATTTTGGGCGATCGCACAAATGTCGAACAATTGCAAGAACAGTTATCAGCGCTTGAGTTTGATGCGGTTTTTGACAACAATGGTCGGGAACTGAGCGATACAAAGCCTTTAGCTGAGATATTTAAAGGACGGGTGCAGCACTTTGTTTACATGAGCTCTGCGGGGGTTTATTTGAAATCGGATCAAATGCCTCATATTGAAGGGGACGCTACCGATCCCAAAAGCCGACATTTGGGTAAGTGCGAAACGGAAAATTATTTGGCCGAGTCCGGTTTGCCTTGGACTTCGATTCGCCCGACTTACATTTATGGGCCTCAAAATTATAACGATTTGGAGGCTTGGTTTTTCGATCGCATTGCGCGCGATCGCCCGATTCCGATTCCGGGTAACGGTATGCACTTCACGCAGTTGGGGCACTGTCAGGATTTGGCGGTGGCGATGGCGACGGTTTTGGGGAATGAAAGGGCGATCGGGCAAATTTACAACGTTTCGGGCGATCGATTTGTCACCTTTGACGGTTTAGCCCGCGCCTGCATTCAAGCCGCCGGCAAATCGCCCGATGCTATCAAAATTGTACACTACGATCCGAAACAATTTGACTTCGGTAAAAAGAAAGCTTTCCCGATGCGAGTTCAGCACTTTTTTACCTCAGTTAATAAAGCTATCACCGAGCTTAACTGGCAACCGGAATTTGACTTATTTTCGGGATTGAAAGATTCATTTCAGAATGATTATGTAGTTTCGGGAAGGGACAAAGCTGAAATAGATTTTTCGGTCGATGACGAGATTTTGAAAGCTGTTTAAGGTAAAATTAAAGTATGGTGTGCAGCGCGCACCATACCAATGTTTAGGGAGAAAAATAAGATGAGATTTATCAATCCCAAAATTGATTTTGCATTCAAGAAAATATTTGGCTCTGACCAGAGCAACGACATTTTGATTAGTTTCTTGAATGCCATACTCTATGAAGGCAGATCCATCATTGAAAGCTTAGAAATCCTTGACCCTTATCTTGCCCCTCAAATAGCCGGAGTTAAAAACAGCTACTTAGATGTCAAAGCGCTACTTAACGATGGCACATTTGTGATTATCGAAATGCAAGTTTTGAAGGTGCAGGCATTTGGGAAGCGAGTTTTGTACAATGCAGCAAAAACTTATGCACTGCAACTAACAAGGGGAGAATTATACCAGCAATTGCGACCTGTGATTGCTTTGACTATCACAGATTTTGAAATGTTTAGCGGGCATCAAGATGTAATTTCGCATTTTGTCTTCAAAGAAAGAACTCGCCTGTCTGATTATCTACAGAATGACATTGAGTTAGTATTTGTAGAGTTGCCCAAATTTAAGAAAGAATTGGAGCAACTAGAAAATATTACGGACAAGTGGATTTACTTTATCAAAACCACTGGCACTTTGGATGAAGTCCCTCAAACAATGGCTACAGTTCCGCAAATTCAGAAAGCTTTTGAAATTGCCAACGAAGTTAGTTTAACACAGGATGAATTGAACACGTTACAGCAGCAAGAGTTCTTTGCTCAAGATCAGGAAAGTTCAGTGGCTGTAGGCCGGGAAGAAGGCAGACAAGAAGGCAGACAAGAAGGCAGACAAGAAGGCAGACAAGAAGGCAGACAAGAAGCACAAATAGAGTTAATTATGATTTCGCTGAATCGCCTTTTAGGTCAACTAAACCCCGATATAGAAAGGCGCATTCAGCAGTTATTGAGCGACCAATTAGAAAATTTAGTAAACGCCCTATGGGGTTTTTCAAACTTGGAAGAGTTGAGTGATTGGTTGGAAGATAATTCTCAATAAGTTGATAACGCACCCTACCAGTTAAATAAAAGTAAGGTGCGTAGTTCACAGACTAAGAAATATTAGGTAAATCTCATGCTTGGAATCACACTCAGCAGTCGCTACAGTATTATCCGTCACTTGGGAGGCGGCGGATTTGCTCAAACTTACTTAGCTGAAGATAAGCAGCTACCAGGAAACCACCTCTGCGTCGTCAAGCAGCTTAAACCTCAAGCAACTGATCCGGAAACTCTACAGGTAGCAAGACGTTTATTTGATACTGAAGCACAAGTTTTGTACAAGTTGGGAAATCACGATCGCATTCCCAGACTTTTTGCTTACTTTGAAGAAAATCAAGAGTTTTATCTAGTTCAAGAATTCATAGAAGGCCACGATTTAAGTCAAGAAATTATACCCCCCCAAACCCCCCCTTATCAAGGGGGGGCTGGGGCGGGTTCCCCTTACCAAGGAGGAACTGCAGGAGTCATGCACGAAGATGCAGTCATTTGTATATTGCAGGAACTTCTCGAAATTTTAGATTTTGTACACCAGCAAAATGTGATTCACCGCGATGTCAATCCCCGCAATATCCTCCGCAGAGATAGAGACGGAAAATTAGTTTTGATTGACTTCGGTGCAGTCAAAGAAATTACTACTCAAATCACCAATCCTCAACCAAAAAATAGTTTGAGCGTGAGCATCGGTACTCCCGGTTATATGCCCAGCGAACAAGCTCACGGCAACCCGAAACTCAGCAGCGATATCTATGCCGTCGGTGCGATCGCAATTCAGTTCCTCACTGGCATAAATCCTCACCAAATGCCAAAAAACCCCGATACAGAGGAAATTATTTGGCAGGACAAAACCTCAGTCAGTCCTGAATTTGCAAAGATTTTAGATAAGATGGTAAAGTACGATTTTCGCCAACGTTATTCTAGTGCCGGCGAAACGCTGCAAGCTATTAAAGAATTGAAAAATTCTTTCAGCGGTACAGTTCCTGTATTGCCTCCGGTTGCTGCTGCGAAGGGGCCGCTCAAATCCAGAAAAAAACTGTATTTAAAAATTGCGGCGATCGCCGGTGTGATTGGCATAACTATTCTCGCATCAATTTATGGTGTAAATACTTTTAATTCTGCCAATGCAACTGATTTGTACAACCGAGGAAATACCCTTTACAATTTAAGCCGATTTGAAGAAGCTCTGGCAGCTTACGAGCGAGCAATAACTCTCAGGCCAGACTACGCGGAAGTTTGGCAGGAAAAAGCTAAAACTTTATATGAATTGAAAAAATATCGGGAATCGCAGTCAGCTTACGATCGAGCAATAGAATTAAAGCCGGAATATTTGGAAGCTTGGACGGGACGCGGTTATGCTTTGGATAAGTTGCAACAGTCAAAGGAGGCGATCGCATCTTTTGACAACGCTTTGCAAATCCAGCCAGACTATGCCGCAGCGTGGGAAGGAAAAGGCGATGCTTTGTTAGATTCGCAGCGCTACGAAGAAGCGATCGCTTCCTACGAAAAAGCCGTACAATTTCAGCCGAGTTCGTACCTTGCGCGGTACAATATGGGACAAGCTTACCAAAAATTAAAACAGTACGATCGCGCGGTAGAATCCTATCAAAAAGCAGTTGAAATCAAATTCGATAATTCTGATGCTTGGTACAATTTAGGCAATGTTTTTCTAGAATTGAACAAAAATCAAGAAGCTTTGGAAGCCTACGAAAAAGCCGTGCGGTTTCAGCCAAATTTTTATCAAGCTTGGTACAGTAAAGGCATCGCTTTGCTGAAAATGCGGAGGCATGAAGAAGCGGTAGAAGCTTACGAAAAAGCTGTTAAATTAAAACCAGATTATTATCAAGCATGGTATAATTTAGGCTGGTCGTACCACGAATTGCGTCGGTATGAACAAGCAATTGAGTGTTACAACAAAGCCTTAGATTTGAATCCGAAAGAATCTCAAGCGTGGTACAATAGAGGCAATGCTCAGTACAATTTGCAGCGGTACGAAGAGGCGATCGTCTCTTATAATGAAGCCGTCTATGTCAAGCCGGACTATTCGGAAGCTTGGTACAGCCGCGGCAATGCGCTGGTAGCGGTAAAAAGATACGGAGATGCGATCGCCTCCTATGACAAAGCAATTCGCTACAAACCGGATTACGGAGCCGCAATCGAAGCAAAAAAACGGGCCGAAAGTCAGCCCGGAATCATCCAACCAGAACCAAAACAACAACAATAAATTGTTAATTAGGAAAACCGGGCGAATGGAATTCGCGTCTATACAAACAAAACCCGCCGACGCGGGTTGAAGAAAACCGGGCGAATGGAATTAGGTTATTGTCCTGAGTCCGCGGAGGCGGACATGGTTTGTATAGACGCGGTTTCAACCGCCGTTTTATCTTATATATGCGCGGTTTTAACCGCCGTCTGCATCTACTTTCACCTAACAGCAGGACTAATTACCGTAACGCGGCGGCTGTCTACCAACATCGGCCAAAAACCTCGATCGCTCAATGCTTTTACCGCAGCAGTAGCGGCATTTTGATCCGTTGTATAAGCGACGAATAAAAAAGGACGCTGGCCATAGGAAGCTAAGCCTACTTGCGTGCCCATTGCTTGCTTGACTTGGGCGGCTAATTCCGGTTGATTGAAGTAATCTACTAACACTGCATAACCGGGGCCGAGGGCTTGGGGATTGAACCCAATATTGCCGGTTTGAGGATTGGCGATTGGTTCAGAACCTGGTGCTGGTTCAGGGTTGTAGACGGGCAAATTTTGCGGAAGTGCCGCTGCGGGCGATCGTACTACGTAAGCTTGTAATCCGACAACATCTTCGATGTATTTAACCCAATCGCTGGCGATTTGCGAGTCCCGAAAGCCACCCACTCGCGTCACCGTGTCATTGATATACCGACAAACTGTGTTGTTAGTATTTCCAGGGAAAGAGCGTTTTGCTCTTTCTTGCTGTTCGGGTGTTTTGGTGACAATTAACAGTAGATATTCGTCGGACAGGGGCGGTTCGCAGCTCGACTGAGCTTTAACAGAATTCGATAAAATGGTCAAGGTCAAAAGAGCGATCGTCGTAGCAGAAAAGAGGGGAAGAGAGACAAAAAAATTGTACAATTTTCCCGTTAATTTTCCTAGCTTCGCTGTGGATTCTTTGGCTAGTTGATTCATGCTGTCTGTAGCGATGCGAGGGCATCGGGAATAGTTGCTGACGGTGCTTGAAATTCACCTGTCAGTACATATTCTAATCGGAGTTTCAACCAGGTAATGAAAACAGGATCGATGGAAATAATGGCTGCTGCTGGTTGAGGACATTTTGCTTTTACTTGTGCCATTGTCGGCGCTTCTAGAAAAGCTGGCTGTTTGACCAACCAGAAATCTATTTGTTTTTCTTGTTCGTTGTAATTGCGATTTCTTTCTTTAAACACTTCATCAAGGGCTTCTTCTTCTAGCAAAAAGCGTTGGCTGGCTAAAACGTAGTAGTAGGTTTGCATTTTTGTCGGTTGTTAGGGGTTAGCAGTTAGCGGTTAACGTCGCCTCTACCGGCGATTTTTGCTTGGGTAGGGGCGGTTTGCCGAGTTGCGGCAGTTTGAGAGTTCTAAACTCTTGTGCCGTTTACTTTACCTTATTTGCTGTCATCTTGGTAGATGTAGAGCAAATTGTGTCTGAAAAATGATTGGTGTGAGGGGTTGCGGGAGTTGAGGCGATTTTTTTTCGGGCGGTTGATTTTGTCTAAAATTTAGGTGAGAATAGAAAGCTATATAGAATTGTACGTCGAATAATTGCCAATTATTGAGGCAATCTGGGGCTGTCACACCGGATTTGGAGTGGTTTGCATATGGAAAGTATTGCGATCGGTATTGCTTGGTGTCTGGCTTGGGGCGAAGGGCGCGAACCTCAATTTGCGATCGGCGTGTTGCAGGAAATGCGGCGGGCGTTGTGTCGGAAGGGGGGTTTTCCGATAAGATGCAATAATTGGGGAGACCAAATGGGAAGAAGTGATGGCTACTTACAAGATAGAACTTTATGGTAAAGTATTAAAGGTTGAATTTGGAGAGCAGGATCAAAACGATCGCATTGTGCGAGATGCAGCGGCTCGTTTGGATGAAATGAGTAATTCTGGGGAGTTATCGGGAGGGCGGTTAATTAAACTTAACGAGCCCGCATCTTTACCTGTGGCTTGTGTTTTGGCGCACAAGGTTTCTCGTCTTTACGGTGCAGTTGGAGTTTTCTATCCGAAGTTGGGAAAATATGTAATTACAATTACTCACGATCCAGAGTATAATTTGGGTGACTTAGTTGATTGATAGTTTGCTAGGTAATAGAGGAAGTTTTAGATATGACATCGCAAGAAGTTGCTCTTCAAGTTATCCAGCAAGCTATCTGCGTTTTAGCTGGTTGGGCTGACGCGAGATTACCCGATGGCTGTCAAGCTACAAAAGAAGATACAGAACATCCGTCCGTAGGTAAAGCGAAACAATTATTGTCATGGAAAAAGCCCGAAATTAGTTACTTGGAGTTGCTATTTGATGTTGTCAAGTTTTCAGACAGAGAGGTTAAACATCACTATTGTCCGGCAGTGGAGATTGCAGCTAATGATGATTCTTATCCGCCTATTCCTTATCCGTTAACAGCACCTCCCGATTTAGAAGCATATAAAACAATTGTCAAACAAGAGTTAGAAAATCTTCGGAAACAAGACTGGCAAAACTTATCGTTGCTAACTCTGATTTTAGAGAAGTATGGTTCTTGTCTCAGTTTTTGCGAGGGGGATATTGCTTTGATAGATATTGTGCGATCGACTGCGGCCGTAGCATCTGCTTTAGTCAATAATCCAGAAGCACAAGCTATCAGTTTAATTGCTGGCGATTTATCTGGAATTCAAAACTTTATTTACACAATTTCTTCGGATGGTGCACTTAAATCTCTGCGCGCCAGAAGTTTTTACTTAGAATTAGTAGCTGAAGAAATCGTACAGCAACTTTTGGAAGAACTGAATTTGCCTCGCACCAGTGTTATTTATTCTGGAGGTGGAAACTTATATTTGTTAGCACCTGTAACCGAAGATACTGAAAAGGCTGTTGAGACAGTTAAGTCAACTTTTAATCAATGGCTCAAAGACGAATTTCAATGTAAAATATTTTTAGGTTTGGCATCAGAATCTTTTCCTGTCGTCAATGTCAGCAATAAGAGCTTTGCCGGAAATTGGGACAACGTAATTAAGAAAGTCAATAAACAAAAATCTCGAAAATTTATTGACCAAATTGATAACTTACTTACCCCTAAAGTTAGTTACGAACAGAGATGTCGGGTATGCCATCGAGATGATAGTGAAGATTTAAAGCAACTGAATAAACATGAAGATGATTCTGTAATTGCTTGTCTCACTTGTCGAGCAATGTTCGAGTTGGGAGGTAAATTACTTGGAGTAAAAGCTATTATTCGCTCTTCTCGGGAGCAAATAGAAGGAAAAGTCTACACAATTCATTTTAAATTTGGTAGAGGTAATAATATATACTATCATATCTTCCCCAAATGGAAACAGATTATCAAAGATGCTGGTACAGCTTTGTTAGTTAATGACTGGGAAATAGAACATTACCAATTTCGTCACTTTGACAAAGCCGCGCCTCTGCTATTAGGGAACTATGCTGCTAAGAGTATTGAGGACTCTAATCAAACAATACGCGCTGAGGAACTAGCCGAATTATCTGAAGGAATTAAGAGAATTGGTTATTTGCGGATGGACGTGGACAATCTAGGAAAAATTTTTGCTAAAGGTTTGGGCAACAAACATTCTTTACCGAGACTAGCCGGACTTTCTCGCCAAATGAGTTATTTCTTTAAAGTTTATCTCAATAGTTTGGCAGATAATCGAAACAAAAATTTATTCACAGAAGCACAACATAATGCTGAATCATTAACCGAAAGCTCACGTGAAAATCTAGTGTTTATTTATGCTGGAGGTGATGATTTATTTGTGAGCGGTGCTTGGAATGAAATTGTTGAATTTGCATTTGATGTCTATCAATCATTTCGAGCTTACACAGGTTATAATCGGGATATAACATTATCAGGAGGCATCAGTATCAATGATATTAAGTTTCCTCTTTATCAATCAGCAGATGAATCAGGCGAATCTGAGAAAGTAGCTAAAGGAAATGGTCGAGATAGTTTAGGATTATTTGGGGAGGTATTTAAATGGGATGAATGGCTGGGCAGAAATGAGACTGAAGTTATAAATGCAGAAATTCAAAACTACTTATCCATCGAACAAAAGCCTAGCTTATTTGGTGTTCTGCCTTTCGTCAAAAAGCTTTACACTGTAGATAAAAACTACTCGCGTAGCTTGGTCAGAAACTTATTGGCAACTGCTCAAATTCAAAATCAAATGATTAAAGAGATAGAAGATAAACGAAAAAAAATCCAGTATGAAAGTCAAGATAGGGATATTCGTTATTATCTGCACTTGCCCAAAATTGCTTATACTTTGGCGAGACTTCCGAAGAAAGTCTTAGATGATGATGAATTTAGGAAATCGTTAAAGAGTCCATATAATGCGCCTTATTTTCAGGCGATCGCGATTTGGATTGAATTACTTACTCGCAAATAGAGCCATGACTCAAACAACGACTAAAACCAAACTTACTTTTCAATAAAAAACAACATGACATCAGAACCTACAAAACTTAACCCTCCAACTAAACGTAATCTTCCAAGCCAGACTAATCAGTCTGGTGGAGGTCAAAATAGACCAAGACAGTCAGATTCTAAGGACTTCTCACAAAAAAGTGAGGATATAGTCACTAGAATGGTAAAAAGAATTAATAGCTTTAATACAGGTTTAAAAGAGTATCAAATTCGCGATTTAGTTAATGAAACAGAAGAATTGGGAGAAAAACTTGCAAAAAACTTGAAAACTACTCAAATACGTAAGTTTTTAGATGCAGTTAATCGTCTTAAGGCTCAACCTGAACGAGAAAAAAACTTTGAAAATATCAAGCCCGGGATAGAACTTCTACGACCGCAACTTGCTTATGCTTCTGCTAGACAGCAAAGCGTAAAAGATTTGAGGTTAGTCATGGAAGCTGCTATTAAAAAAATAGAAGATTCCGAGGATTTCACTCGCCTCGTTCAATTAATCGAATCAATTATTGCTTATCACAAAGCCGCAGAAGGAGAAGAACAATGACAGTATCGTCTACACAAAAACCACAAAAACCCTTATTAGGAAAAATTCGATTGGTTAGTACCCTAGTCGTAGAAACTGGTTTGCATATTGGCGGCGGTAACGAAACCTTAAGCATTGGCGGATTAGACAAACCTGTAATTCGCGATCCGCTGACTAGACATCCCTATTTACCTGGTTCATCAATTAAAGGAAAATTGCGATCGATTCTAGAACGCCTGCTTAATAAACCTCTAAATCGCCAAGGCAGCCGCGACACATATCGATATGAAAGCGACGATTTTGTAGATGGATTTACAGAAATTAGCTCAGATCAATTTGTCCCCTTTCAAGGTGCTAGAACTTGTGAGGTTTCCCGTGTTTTTGGTTCTACTGGAAGTAATAAATGTTGGATTGAGACTAAGTTAGCGAGAAGTGAAGACATCCTCGCTCCTAACGGTAATTCAAAAATAATTGATGGTGTTGAACATTCTCAAGCAATAGGGCGCAATTCACCTGCTAGATTGATTGTTCGTGACTGTCATTTAACTGACGAATCTGCTGAAGAATTGAAATTAATTGACACTGGGTTATATATGACTGAGTGGAAATTCGAGAATGGAATAGACAGGGTTACAGCAGCAGCAAATCCGCGTCAGGTTGAGCGTGTCCCTAGAGGATCAAAATTCAATTTTGAAATGGTTTACACTGTAGAAGACGAGAGTCAAGTTGAACAAGATTTAAAGAATTTGGCGATCGCCCTAGCGATATTAGAAGATGACGCTCTCGGCGGTCACGGTTCGAGGGGATATGGAAAAATTAAATTTGAGGACTTCAAATTTTTCTATCGCGATGTCAAGCAATACCAGCAAATTTCCAGTGGAAGTGGCAGCGATCGAGAACCCATCGAAAGCAGAAAAAATATCCAAGAATTGCTCGAAAATTTTGGAAGTCTGAACGACAAAATTCAACAGCGTCTATTACCTGAAAATAGGAGGGAAGCATGAGCAGTTGGAAATTATTTAAGCTGAAATTCAACCGCAACCTAGTTCACTTTGGCGAATTGGGAATTGGTCTGGAATCAACCAGCGAAAGGGCGCGATCGGATACGCTATTTAGTGCTTGGGTTAGTGTCTACGCTCGGTTGTTTGGCAAAGAAGCTGTCGAGGAATTGTTACAAGATTTCACAACAAATCAATCCGAACCACCATTTCGCCTCAGTTCGACTTTTATTTACCGTCAAAGAGAAGGAGAAACTATTTATTACCTTTCCCGTCCTTTAGAACGTCCGATTAACTACCCAAAAGAAGATTTTGATTTTTCCAAGGAGTACAAAAAACTTAATTACTTGCCTTTAGAAATCTGGCATCGTTGGTATCAAGGACAAGGTTGGAAAGACAGCGATGCACAAGAATTAATTGCCAAAACAAAAGGTAACGTAACTGGCGATTTGGACAAAGCAGGGACTTTTGATTATGGGAAAGCTTTTGAATCAGGAAAAATGCCCAAGATTGCAGTCGATCGCACTACAAGAGCTACTAACCTCTATCACACTGGATTTGTCAAATATTACGAAAATTCAGGTTTGTACTTCATCGTTGAATTCTCTAAACCTGAATTTGAAAATAAATTTTTGACTGTTTTAAATTTTCTGGGTGACGAAGGAATTGGTGGCGAACGGTCTAGCGGTGCAGGACAATTTAAAATAGAGCCAGAATTAAATTCAAATTGGACAAAAATCCTAGAGTGTTCTGGAAATAATGCTCATAGCATCATCAGTCTATTTTGGGATGATTCCTTAAAAAAAGACTTTGTACAAAATGCAAGTTATGAATTGCAAAAACGGGGAGGATGGGTGGCTTCTTCACCTTCTGGAAGTCAGCGCCGCCGCCAGTCAGTGCAGATGTTTACTGAAGGTTCTGTTTTTCCAGTTAAACCAACAGGAAAATTAGCCAATGTCACACCCGACGGCTTTACAACTCATCAAGTTTATCGCAGTGGCATTAGTTTAAGTTTGCCGATTAAAGTACAGAGTGAGTAAAAGTTATGGTTTCTAATTCTGAAAATGCTATCTGTAAACCAGAATTGTATGAATCTAAACGCATCCAACTTACCAGTCCGATGTTGCATATTGGTTCGGAAGTTCAGAAATTGAGTCCTTTTGAATACGTGCAAACGAGTAATCGAGTCTATTTGCCTAATCAACAAGCTTTGGCTAAGGCACTTGCTCAGCGCGGAAAGTTGCAGGATTATATTAACAGAATTGAAAATCGCCAAGAAATTACAACCTTGTTAGAAAGCACGTTTGGGGAAAATTGGTCAACTGAAAAAACTGTTAATGGCGAACGTATTTTTCCCGAAACGGGGATAAGTCGCAAGTGGACAGAGGAAAAGATTACCGATTTTCGTCCGATGATTCGGAATGGATTCGGATATCGTTACATTCCAGGTTCTTCGATTAAAGGGGCTATTCGGACTGCGATCGCTTATTATTTACTCAAACATGAAGAAGATTGTCGCGTCCCCTTGTCAATACCTTTTTCAAGCCGAGTTAGTGAGATTGAGTCGAAGCTGCGTAATAGTATGGGAGAAGTCAAACGAAATGCAAAATTCACTGACGATCGACTATTTATGAACGATCTATTCTCTGATTTTTCTCTTTTTCATGAGGACAAACGAGCACAGGGCAAAACCAGTCCCCCAAACACAGATTTTATGCGAGCCGTTCAGGTAACTGATACTGAACCAATTGTAGAAATCAATAAAAAAACAAAACAAGGAAAAACTGTAGTATTTAATTTACCTGTTGCCGTTGAGGTGATGGTTTCTAGTAGATTTTCAGATATGAGAGCTAAGTATAGAGCTTCTCTTTATGTGGAGATGGTGCGGAATATTAACACAGAATTTACTCTCAGCATCAATTCCGAAATGCTATCTTGGTTTCGTCACAATCAAAATCTGAGAATTCCTTTCGGAAATATAGATGAACTTTTGAATATTTGTCAAGAATTTGCTAGAGATCAGTGGGATGCAGAACAATTATATTGGCAAGATATTAAGAATAATCCTAATGCCGGAGGGAAAAACTTGGAATTTAGCAGTATCCGCAGTTTATATTCTCAAGACTGTCCTTATAGTTTGAGAGTTGGGTGGGCTAGCGGGATGCTTGGCACGACTGTTAACTTATGTCTTGATGAAGAACTGGTGGAAGAAATTCGCGATACTTGTGGAATTCCTGCCCCAGATTATGAAGCCCCAAAGTCGAGGCGGACAGTTGTCGATCCTAATGGGGAAATTAAGTTTGTACCGGGATGGGTAAAATTTAAGGTTTTATAAAGCTCATGCTAATTAGATCGACATGGACATTAACTGTATCGGTTGCCACTGTTTTACCCCGCGCTTATGGGTTAGAATTAGTCAAGGAACTGCACAAAAAACTGGGCTTAGAAATAGGATACGAACAGATTCCAGCAGTCAGCTACTCTGGGATAATCGGTCGTTGTTTTTACTCTCAAGATTTTGTAACTTTTTTACCTGATGAGTTTTACACTTTCTCGCTTTGTGGACTAAGTGAAGCGGCTTCAAAGGCGATCGCATCTTTGGAACTGTCCCCAATGCTAGAATTTTTGGGTGCAAAATTCGATTTAGTCGATCGACAAAATGAAATCACTACCTACGAACAGCTTTACACCAGCTTAGTCGCCAACGAGCCCGAACCGATTCGCCGCTTCAACTTACAATTTATTACTCCAACTGCTTTTGCACAAGAACGGCTGCACTTATCCTTACCCGTTCCTAATTTAATGTTCCGCAGTTGGTTGCAGCGGTGGAATCACTTTGCTCCTGTTTATCTAGGAAGTGATGACTTAATTGCTTATTTGGGAAGTGCAGTTGCTATTCAACATCATCAAATTAAAACCCGCTGCTTTAATTTACCCAGAGTTTATATCAATGGATTTGTTGGCAATGTCAAGTTACAAATTTCCTATCGTAGCGATCCTTTACTGGTGAATGTAGCGAATTTACTGATTCAATACAGTCAGTATGCAGGTACTGGAATTAAAACCCGTTTAGGAATGGGTCAGACAATTATCAATTTAGTAGATAAAACAGGAAACCATCAATGAGTCAAACTAAAATTATCACATTCCTCGGAAAATACACAAGTCAAACCAGCTATAGTTACAAGGATCAGCATTATGTTGGTGAAGTTTTTGCCCAAGCATTGCGCCAATTTTGTGAATACGACACTATGTTGGTATGCGTAACGAAAGAAGCTAAAGAGAAGACTTGGCCTGTACTGGAAGCATTGCAAGACCCGCGCATTCAGGCAGTTGATATCCCCACGGGAAGAACTACTGAGGAAATGTGGGAAACTTTCAAAACTATCACTCAGTATGTTGATGAAGGGGATTTCGTGATTTTTGATATTACTCACGGACTGCGTTCATTACCATTTTTGGTATTTTTATTTGCGGCTTATCTGAAGGCTGCTAAGAATGTTACGATCAAAGCGATTTACTATGGTGCGTTAGAATTAAGTGACAGGAATAGTAATTTGCCCGCACCAGTTATTGATTTGTCAGAGTTTGTATCGATGATTGATTGGCTGACAGCGACTACTCGATTCGTTGAAATGGGAGACGGGCAAGCATTAGCTAGTTTACTTAAAAGTGCTATACCATCGAGTGTTGAACTGCGCGACGATCCATCTACTCGACCAATTAAAGACAATCTTAAAAAATCGGCTGAAGCAATTGAGAATATTTCCCTAGCTTTAAGTGTAACTAGACCAATTGAGACAATGCGATCGGCTACTGAGTTAGAAGAAATTCTCAAACAAGCTGCACCAAGTTTTGCCGATCGAGCTAAACCGTTTTCACTTTTATCAGACAAGGTAGTTCAAGAGTACGGACAATTTGCTCTACCAAATCCAACAGATGAAGCAACATTTAGCGAGAATCTACTGCTGCAATTTCAGATGGTTAAATGGTACATTGACCGAAATCAATTGGTACAAGCAGTTACTTTGGGACGTGAGTGGTTGGTTTCTATCTTAGCGCTGCGATTTGATGAACCCATGTTCGATCATCCAAAAGGCCGTAAGTATGTAGAAGCTGCTCTCAACAACGCAGTTGAAAAGAATAAACCCAATCCTCGTCCTCCTCTTGATAGCCGTTGCAATGAAAAGTTTGCAGCTTTGCCAGAAGCAGATGAACTTGCTAGTGTCTGGAATCAAATGACTGAATTACGTAATGATATTGCTCATGTTGGCATGAATCTGAAACCTCAAGATGCAGCCAAGCTTAAAAAGAAGGCTTCATCACTCTATCCTCGACTGCAAAAGCTTGGAGAAAGCTTACTGCCGCAACAATAAACTGTGAAGTAAATATTATTTTTGCCGATCGCACCCTCCAATCCTCCATCTCGTCAAGGCCGATCGCCCTTTCCCATGCTAAAATTAGCTCAATAAACAAATACAAAACCTTAATTTAGGAGTTTATGATGCCTTTTAGCGCTTACAAAACAGTCGGTTCAGTCCTCAAAGAATTTCAGATTACCTATACTGAATCCAATTTTATAGTAGAAACAGAGTTTCATGTTTCTGACTATTTTCGAGAAGATTTAGAATTTACAATGCGAGAAGGAGTGGTTGATAATTCTGAATTTGCAGTTTGTGAAAATTTGATTTATCCAGTTATCAAAGAAGTTTGGAAGTGCTATTACAGCGGGTTTGTTTTGTGGAGCCATCAGTCTCTTACTTACGATCAGTATCTTTCTGGATTTCCTGAATATATTTTGGCTAAACGTTCTATTTTAGGAAAAATTGTTTTTGATAAACCTTATTTTATGATAGTTGAAGCTAAACAAGATAACTTTGAAAATGGATGGGCTCAGTGTATTGCGGAAATGATTGCCGCACAACGACTGAATGAAAAATTAGAGCAAGATGTTTTTGGGATTGTTTCTAATGGAGATGTTTGGCAATTTGGTAAACTTAAAGGCAATTTTTTTACTAAAAATAAACAGTCTTACTTGATTGACGATTTAAACAAGCTGTTTGCGGCGATTAACTATGTTTTTCAACAATGTGAATTGCTGCTGAATGCTGAAATAGCTAGTCAAAATTGAAAGGTAGCAGGTGTATTTAATTAGAAATAGCGAAAATGACTTAAGTAGCCGACGGAATCAAATAAAATATTATAAAGCGTAAAATGTGTGGAGTGATTCACTTTCCCCATAATATCGATCGCGCCCACCGCACACATCCCACCAAAAGCGATCGCCCCGCACGTCCATAAAGCTAGACTAATCTAAGTTTTACCATAAAAATTTCTCCCCCTTCATGAACATCGCCTATCTAATCAACCAATACCCCAAAGTCAGCCACAGCTTCGTCCGCAGAGAACTCCTAGCCGTCGAAACTTGCGGCATCAAAATCGGGCGTTACTCCATCAGATCCTGCGAATCAGAACTCGTAGACGGCGCAGACAAACAAGAGCAAGAACTGACCAAAGTCATCCTAGGAGTAGGCGTACAGGGCCTAGCCTGGGGCTTGTTCCGCACTGCCGCAACTAGACCAATTCGATTCCTCGAAGCTCTGCAGTTAATGTTCAAAGTTGGCTGGCACTCAGAAAGAGGGATTTTGCTGCATCTAGCTTATTTAGCAGAAGCTTGCATTCTCTTAAATTGGTTCGCAGAAGCGGGTACAACACACGTTCACGCTCACTTCGGCACAAATTCCACAACAGTTGCAATGCTGTGCCGCGTGCTGGGCGGCCCGACTTACAGTTTCACGGTTCACGGCCCTGAAGAATTTGATAAAGCAACACTTCTTTCCTTAAACGAAAAAATTAAACGATCGACCTTTGTAGCAGCAGTCAGTTCCTTCGGCAAAAGTCAGCTTTTTCGGTGGTGCGATCGCACTTATTGGTCAAAAATCCACGTCATACACTGCGGCGTCGATGCAGCATTTTTAGCTCACCCCCACATCCCCATACCCGCAGCACCCCGCCTAGCTTGCATTGGGAGGCTGAGCGAACAAAAAGGTCATTTGCTACTGCTAGAAGCCGCCAGCAAGCTAGCAGTTGAAGGCTTGGAGTTTAAATTGGTATTTGTCGGAGACGGCCCGCTGCGAGCTGAGATTGAACAACAGATTGCACAACTCGGCCTGCAAAACCATATAGAAATTACCGGCTGGGCCAGTGGCGATCGAGTTCAGCAAGAAATTTTAGCTTCCCGCGCAATGGTATTGCCAAGTTTTGCCGAAGGTTTACCCGTCGTAATTATGGAAGCCCTCGCTCTCAATCGGCCCGTAATTAGCACCTATGTTGCCGGCATCCCCGAACTCGTAGAACCCGGTGTTTGCGGTTGGTTAGTTCCTCCCGGTTCCGTAGAA
>JBBSNU010000021.1:0-16925 GCA_038260455.1 Chroococcales cyanobacterium
CGTACTTTTACCGGAACCACTTCCCCCCACAATTCCTACAAAACTGCCAGCGGGAAATTCCAAATTCACATTCGCCAATTGCAATGAGCCGCTTTCGAGGAATCGGAAGGAAACCTCCTCATACTTAACGTGACCTTGAATTGCCGGCAGCGGGATATTGTTCCTGTCTTCCTCGCTGGTTTCCGTGGGATTATCGACGATATCCTTGAGCATATCGATCGACATCGAGACTTCTTGGAAACTCTGCCACACACTCACAAAACGCAGCAGCGAACCAGTCACATTCCCCGAAAAAATTCGGAAAGCAATCAACTGACCCAAAGTCATGTCATTTCCCAGTACCAAATAAGTTCCCACCCACAACTGAGCCAAGTTACCCACCTGGTTTAAAAAGCCGCTAACCGTACCTGCCGTAGTCCCCGTGATAATTGTTTTAAAACTAGCTGTAATGTATTTAGCGTAGCGGCTAGACCACTCCCAGCGGGATTTCAATTCAATATTTTGAGCCTTAACAGTTTGAATTCCGCTGACTACTTCTACTAGATAAGATTGAGAGTCAGCAAAACGCATATTTCTTTGTTTGATCAGGCGCAGCACCAGCGGATTGATCAGAATAATCATCAGCGCCAGTATCGGTATCACTGCCAAAGATACGAAGGTTAGCTTCACGCTGTAGGAAAGCATCACAGCGACGTAGACCACCGAGAATACTGCATCGAGAACAACTGTCAAAGCTGTACTCGTCATGAATTCCCGAATCTGGCCCATCATGCTGAATTTGTAAACCAAATCTCCGACGCGCCGGTTGTCAAAGTAATTCTGGGGCAGCCGGAGCAAGTGGTCGATTACTTCCGCACTCAATTTAACATCGATGCGGTTGGAAGTATCTATAAATAAGAAGGTACGCAAACCGTTTAGCAGTCCTTCAAACAGGGCAACACCTAACAGAAACGCCCCCAAAATATCCAAGGTGTCGATGCTGCGCTGACCTAATACTTTATCAATAATTACTTGAGTAATTAATGGGTTGGCAAGACCGAATAACTGTACAAAAAACGAGGCTAACAGCACTTCAAAAAACACTGTTTTGTGTTCCATCAGTGCCGGCACAAACCACCAGAAGCTGAACTGCTCTTTTTGTTCGACTTGGGGAGCTTGCAGCAGCAGGACTTCTCCTAGTTCTCCCCAGATTTCTTTAAACTGAGGTATCCGCTTCCGCATCAGCCCCTTTTCTGGGGTTGCCAGCACCAATTCTTGCTCGGTGATGCTGTAAATAATGGCAAAGCTATTTTCCCATTTAATCATTACGGGAGCTTTGATGCGGTTGATGGCTTCGGCTGGGACTTGGGCTAATTGGGGCGTGAGGCCGATGCTTTGGGCGATCGCCCCGCAGGCTTGCAAGTTGATCGCACCAGCGGTTTTTAACTGATTTTCTAGAACTTTGCGGATGATATCCCGACGAAATTTGATGCCGAAATACTTGCTCAACATTTGGAAGCAAGCTAGGGGGGCATCTATTGTTCCTTTGGCGCGGAAAACCGGATATTTCGTATCCTTTGGTACTTCGGCTCGCGGGTCTGCAGGAGGTGGTGCGGGCTTAATCACCAGCGATTTTTCACCACCAAGCGAACTCACGCCGGAGTCTGGTATCGGAGTTTCGATTTGTGACTCTGGTTGCGGTTCTGGGGGCTCACGGAAGCCGACCAAGCGCGCGCCGGCGTGGCCTTCTACTTTTAAGGATTTGGCTGCGTTTTCCACAGAGAAACGGCTGCCGGTGGGAAAATCGCCCAAGACGCCGCTGCTGACGAGCCAAATTCGATCGGCATCTAACTCTTGGGCGAGCTCTTGGGTTTTTTTGTTGCCCTTTGGCACGTTAACAACTTTGGCGTCTTCCCAAGCTTGCAGGGTGAGTTCCTTGAGATTGGAAGTACCGTCGGCTTGACGCTGCAATTCCAGGCTCAACAGTTCAAATACTTCGCTTAAGGAAGAGTGAGCGCGAAAGGCTTCTCCGAATGTCGGCTGTTTTTCCACTACACTGAGGAAATCTTCAGCAGGTATGACGATCGCGACTACATCTGTAGAGGCAATCGCCGTTTCGCAGGGAATGCCCCTGAGCAAGCCAGCCCAGCCTATAATTTCCTTTGACTGCACCAAACGCAAACTGACGTGGCGCTGCGATCGCTGGTCAAAGCCCAGCAGCCTGGCCTGGCCTTGATAGATAATTGCCACCTGAGCCGGCATTTTTTCCCGTTCAAACAGGGGTTGCCCCGTGCTGTAACCGAGGAGTTGGCATTTAGCCACCAACGCTAGGAGAGCCGTCTCTGAGAGTCGGTCAAAGGGAGGTGTTTTAGCTAAGAAATCCTGAATCTGGGAGAGGGAAACAGCGGCAGAAGTCATCCGATTTTAGATTTTAGATTTTAGATTTTAGATTTTAGATTGAATCCACAGATGAATTCGGAGGCTTTTTGTCAGGATGCTACGCTTTTAAAGTTTCCACGGATAAATCCGGGGCCCCAGACAAAATTGCTTTCGGTCACGATATTGCAGACACCGAAGACAGGGGCTGTAGCGGGCCAATTTGCGATACCTGTTCGGCAACCCAGCTTTCAAAGAGTTCGTTAATCAAGCGCAGCCGCATCGATTCGTCGAGCTGGGCCGGCATGAACTGTTCTAGTCGAATAATGACCATCCATTCTGCCAGAGGACGCGGCGTCCATAGTTGATTTGGCTTGCTGACGGACAAAAGTTTGCTGATTGCCGGGTGAGGCTGGCTCAGGGGTACAGGGCCCAACACGCCGTCGGACTTGGACTCTGGGCCTTCGGAAAAGTTGCGGGCCACTTCGGCAAAGCTTTGTTCGCCTTCGAGGATGCGAAAGTAAAGTTCGTTTGCTAGTGCTGGATTTTTGGTGCGAACCAGGGAATAGACTACGTGGTCTAGGCTGGCTTTGCGGGTTAAAAAATAATTATCAACTTTAGGTCTCCAAGTCTCTTGCTTAAATTTTTCGATCAGCAAGGGCCTGACGGCCATCTCTTGAAGTTCTGCTGCAGTCATGTTTTGGCTGCGGAGCCAAGCTTCTCGGGCTTCCGGCGCTGTCAGTTGGTGCTGTGCCAGAAAGTTCTCGACGGCTCCTTGTCGTTCTTCGTCGCTGCAACTAAAGGATGCGATCGCTTGGTCGATGATTACACCCCGCAAAAATTGGGGCATCAACTGATACCGCTTCAGGAGTGATGGCATATCCTGAGCTTGAAGTAATTTATCGCCTATTTGAAAAAGTCCTGTCATTTTTTAATCTCCAACTGACTTGCGCTTTCCCTTTTAATTTAGCTGTGGCAGGAAAAGAGCGACAACCACTAACCTCTCAATGTCCCGATGATAGCAGAGCGTTAAGAAAGCTAGCGCTATTGCTGTCTATTTCTTGACGCTTTACCTGGCTACGGGTTCCTTTCAAATAGTTTGCCTATCAGGGAGGAGTAAGCGAGGCTATCAAGAATTTTGGGGTTTGTCGCCATTGTTTGCTGGACTCGATCCCGATAGTGCTGGCGCAGTTTTGGGTTGGTTCCCAGTGCTGTACTAAGCTCTATATAAGAGTTCTCGCTGTTTGCTACCAGTTCCGGAAGTTGTAGTTCTTCGAGGACTGCTGCTGATTGTCGCGAGTCGCGAGTTTTTTGCCCTTTTCTTGCCACTACTGGCAACCCTACCAACAGCGCTTCCAAACCGGAGCCGGCATCGCTGTATGGATAAGCCTCTAAATATATATCAGCTAATTTCAGACATTTTATGCAATCTGCGCGATTTTTTAGCGCCCTTATCACAACCAACCGCTGTTTGTCAATCCCAAATTCCCCCAAGGTCGATCGAATTTGGTTGTAAAAAGGCACCGCCGCGTAGTTTTCTCGGTGGGAACCAAAGGGATACAAAACTAAAATAGAATTCGGTACAGCAGCAATAATTTTTGCCCAAGTCGATCGCAATTCTGGGATAATTGTCCAAACCGGAGCGCCGGAGATGAACACTACAGATTCATCGGTGGCTCCCCAACTGCTGCGAGTCGGTTCAACTGTGGCAGGCGCTGATGCTACGGGATAGCTGAAACAAACTCCCGAACCTTCTAAAGTAATTAATTTTTCGCGATACTGTGCTGCTGCATTTGCCGGCAATGTCAAATCCCCAGCAATCAAATAATCGATATTTCGGGCTGCAGTGGTGGCGGGATTTGATGCAGCGGTAGCCATTTGCACCCGCGCCAGTCGGTGCAAACACAGCAGCGCGGTTGTTTGGGAAGTTTCGGCGATATTAGTGCAAATTAGCAGAATATCTAAATCGTGCGATCGAAT
This sequence comes from Chroococcales cyanobacterium, assembly GCA_038260455.1. Classification (GTDB taxonomy): domain Bacteria; phylum Cyanobacteriota; class Cyanobacteriia; order Cyanobacteriales; family Microcoleaceae; genus Microcoleus. The sequence continues at coordinate 4,336 of JBBSNU010000021.1, forward strand.
TTCCTGTACTTGCTCTGGCAAATCCCCCGAAAGTTGCATTAGTTTGTCAGCACAACTTTCGCAATATTTCCCCAATCGCTCATCCTCTACCTGGAAATGATACACGATAACTTCAAATTTGGTTTTATCCAAATATTCAAAAGCAGGAATAGCACCAAAAGTCTCGGAATTTCCACTAATTTTATCCAGCAAAAATCCAGCTCTAATTCTAGTTCTTTCAACTGCTATTTCCGCAAAATTCCAGTCTATTTGACAGCCAATATTTTTTAAGTAAAATTCCAGAATATCAGCTCGCATCCTCAAGACATTTAGTAGATTAGCCTCGCTCAAATACAAAGCCTTAAAGCTAACACTCTTAGCAATAAAAGCCGCCAAATAACGCCAAACTTCCGCATCGGGAAAACGGCCAATATTAGCAGCGACGTACTCTATCAACCCCTGGAAATATTCCGAGTATTTTTCAACATCTCCCCTCTGCTGAAACAAAGTCGGAGCTTGAAATAGAAATTTCAGAAAATCCTCAAAAAACCACTGAGGAATTGCTGCATTTTTATACTCTAGCCGCAACTGATAAGCCTCCCCGTACAGCATCGCTGCGAGGAGATATTGAATCTGCTCAGCAATTGCCCCTGCGTCAGCAAGTTGCGAGGCCAACTGCTGCACAAAACTTTGTTCGGACTCCGTTAAAATTTCATGTTTGAGGTGGCTATCCATTAACAATTTATGAGCTTTTCCCGCTGCTTGCGAGTAAGCGATTTCTAAATTTTCGGCTGGGAAATTCAGCCAATATTCCGCTAATTGTTGGCGGTACTGGCGCATTTTTTCCAGAATAAACTGGTTGGATGGCGATTTTTTGTACTGTTCTACCAGCGCTGACAAGTTAGATATATTAGGCTGGGTTCTTAATGCCAACTTTTGGCGGATTGTATGTTTGATTTCAGGCTTCAGGAAACTGTAATCAGGACTATTTAGCAGTTTTTTGTAAAATCTGACCACATCTTTATGGTTTTCCCCAGCCGCGAAGTTTTTCCAGGTTTGTTGGTTGGGATGAATCCTGAGTGACGACAGTTTTTCGTCAACAAATCCGATGTGATAATTGCCCATGATGCGCCACCACATATCTAAGTCTACATACTGAGACAATCCTGAATCAAACAATCCTATTTCCGTAAAAACTCTGGCGGCAATTAACACCGTACTCGGTTCGCCAATTTTGTTGATGGGGTTGCTCAAGCAGTTTGCATCTGCGAGCAATTCTTTTCCGGGCTGAATAGATTTTAAATTGGACCAACTTTTGTGCAAATCTTTAATTGATTGGGAAGCTTTACGCAAAATAGGGTGAGATTCATCGGCGGCGATGGTGATAGCGCGCGGGGAGAAAACCATACCGATTTCGGGGTTTTGTTGGGCGAGGGCGACCATTTTTTCGATACATTCTGGTGCTAGCAAGTCGTCTTGAAACAGAAATTTAATGTATTCACCTTTGGCTTGCTCGATGCAGAAGTTCCAGTTTTGTGATAAGCCGTAGTTGCGGTGCAGGATGATGCGGAAGTCGGCGGATGTTTGGGATTGGAAGGATTGGGCGATCGCAATTGTGCGGTCTGTGGAACCGTCATCGGATACAATCAGTTCTATGTTGGGATATGTCTGAGCCAAAGCACTTTTGATTGTTTCCTCAATAAACGCTTCTCCGTTGTAAGTCGGAATGCAAATGCTCACCTTCGGCTGCCAGTTTTGCAGTTGGGCTTGTGATTGAGTTTTCGGGTGAGATAGCGACAAGTCAGCCTTAATTTTTGCAGACTCTGCTTTGGCTGTTGCTGACAGAGGCAAGTTGTGAAAGTTATCAGTAATCTCGGCAATATATTCGAGACGTTTTCTAATTTTACTACCCGTAACTTGCGGGTTGAGTAAAGTCTGAATTTCCTCAGCAGCTACCGCTCCAATTGCTTGAGCTTTTTGGTAATTATTGAAAACTTGCCGCATTAAATCAGCCGCGTGTTCGACATCGGGTTGAGCCCAAACATTGCCTTTTTTATATGGCCCGCAATCTTGCTCAATCGGGATTAGTTTATACTTGACTAAAAAGCTGTTACCGACATTCATAAATTCTGTATTTGATGAATAGTCGGTAGCAATTACAGGTTTGCCATAAAACATCGCCTCAGCCATTGTTAAGCCGAATCCTTCGCAGCGGTGCAGCGAGACGTAGCAGTCGCAATTGTAGAGCAAACCATTAATTTGATCTTTGGACAAATACCCGTCTAAATGTTTTATATTTGAATTGTTGGCTATGGCTGAGTTTAAGGCGGTTTGAGCTTCGGGAAATTGATGTGAATTGGAAGATTTGATAATTAACAATAGGCGGTCATCTTCGCCGAAAGCTTGTTTGAATGCTTGAATTGTCGCTAAAGGATTTTTGCGTTCGATGCGGCTGCAAAAGTCGAATATAAACAGAAAAATAAATTTATCTTTAGGCAAACCCAGCGATTTTCTGCTGAGGGAAGGTGCGGAGAGAGCAAGGCTGGGCATGATTTTGATGACGGGAATTGGCGAGACTTGCGAAATAGTTTCGGCACAATAATTGCTGTAAGTCCAGATTTCGTGAAAGTGATTAAATGCTGGCTGCCATTGGGGGGGGAATGCGGGAATTTCCCATGCCCAAAATCCGATGTTGTATTTGTTTTGAAAATAGCTGGAACCTCTATATTTGATAAAGGTTGCCACTTCGTCGGCGTTGACTTGAATTAAGTTTACTGGGTGGGGATTGTCAGAGCTAAAATTTTGATAGGTGCTGTCTTGTTGGCGGTGGGGACTGCGGGAAAAATTGTTAATATTAAAGGGAATTTTGGCTGCTTCTGTTGCTCGGATGTTTGCTCGGACACCTTCTCCGACTCCAAATTCGCCGTTGATGTAGCCGGCGATGTTAATTCCTAAATTTTGATTCATAGTTTTTAATGTACTGAGCTAAGTGTTGTGTTGATTTGTGGGCAAAAAGCCGAATTCATTGATCGTGTTAATTCGGCTAAGGGAGATAGGGGGTTAAGAGAAGATTATAATTTTGCTCAATATTTGCTAACATATAGCAATCCTTGCAGGATTGGTGAAGAAGATTTAAATGAACCGCAGAGGACGCAGAGAACGCAGAGTCAGAGAAGAGAGGGAAGAGCAACAGTTGGAAACTGAAAATTTAGTCCTTGACAAATGTGCCGATCGCCATTGTATACTGGCATCGCAATGCTAACCTGCGGCTGGCTGTAGGTCGGCGTGGGTTGCTCAGTCAGATTTTAAGATAAACTAATTAGGAATTTTAGGGAAAGTGAGCGATCGCGTCAACCACGACCTTTTGAAACTGCTACCGCCGGATGCTAAAGTCGTAGTCGAAATTGGCTGCGGTACTGGCTCGACGGGGGAAGAATACAGGCAGATAAATCCCCACTGTCAGTATATTGGCATTGAGCGCGATCGAGAAAAAGCCGCTATTGCGGTCGATCGGCTAAACTGGGTGACGGTAGCCGATATTGAAGAACTTGCCGTGGAAAGTCTCGACATCGCGCCCGGAAGCGTCGATTGCTTGATTTTTGGCGACTTGCTACCCTATTTCAAAAATCCCTGGGATGTCCTCAAGCAGTACAGTGCTTTGCTCAACCCAGAAGGGCAAATTCTCGCCACAATCCCCAACGCTCAATACTGGCGGCGCATTGTCAATCTGTTGCGGGGACATTGGGAAAATCCCGATGGCAAGATGCAGCACTGGTTTACCCTAGAAAGTATTAAATCACTATTTGCTGATGCCGGATTGCAGGTTTATGAACTGCAAGGAAAGGGACACAAAACTGAAACTTTTGTCCGCTTCCAGCAATTGCTGCATCCAATGGTGAAGGCTTTAGAACTGACATCGAGCGATTTTGCTACGCAAACCGGTGCTCAATATTATATCGTGCGATCGACCAAATCGGCCGTACCACCCCGCAGACTGCTGATCCAAACCATTATTATGGCTCCTACAGGGTGCGATCGCGTGCGAGTTTTGGAACCAGACCAATTTAGCGCCACAATTCCCGGAGTCCGCACCGTCTCCAGCGTGAAAACAGTAGAATCAATTAGTCCGCTAGCTGGAGAAGAAAAAGTCTTCATCTGGCAGCGGACAATCATGCAATATCCCGCCTACATTCCCAAACTCAAAGAACTGCTGCAACAAGACTACTTAATAGTAGCTGAAATTGACGACAATCCCATCCGCCGCCGCGAATATGCAGACAACAATTACCTCAGCTATCGCGGCTGTCACTGCGTTCAAACAACGACAGAACCGCTAGCAAAAATTTTGCGCCACTACAATCCCAATGTTGCCGTATTTCCCAATCAATTAGCTTATCTGCCCCCAGCGCGAATTTACCCGACAGAACATACAGTAACTCTGTTTTTTGGTGCGCTCAACCGCGAACAAGATTGGCAGCCGATTATGGCAGCGCTCAATCGAATTTTGGTCGCACGCAAACATCGGATTCGAGTTAAAGTCATCCACGACCGCCGATTTTTTGAAGCGCTGGAAATACAGCAAAAGGAATTTGAACCGTTTTGCAGTTACGAACGGTATCAAGAAATTATGTACAGTTGCGATATAGCTTTGTTGCCGCTAGTTGCCAACCCAGTTAACGAAATGAAATCCGATTTAAAATTTATTGAATGTGCGGCGCGGGGAGTTGCGGTTTTGGCAAGTCCCACCGTCTACGAACATTCGATTGTCGAAGGTGAAACCGGGTTAATTTACAGGCATGAAAAAGACTTTGAAAGCAAGCTAAATTCGCTAATTAATGATAATACTATGCGCCAACAAATAGCCGCGAATGCTTACGAATGGGTGCGCGACAACCGCTTGCTGTGCGGGCACTACCGGCAGCGCCGAGACTGGTACTTGCAAATGCGGGACGAGTTGCCGCGTTTGAATGCTGAGTTGCGAGGAAGATTGCCGGAGTTGTTTAGCGACTAAGTGCAGAGGGGGAGATTGGGAGAGGGGGAGAGGGGGAGAGGGGGAGAGGGGGAGATAGATTGACAATAATTATTTATGTGAAACTCATGTGAGGAGAAGATGAGCAATCAACGAATTCAAAGTCATCGGGATTTGCAAGTATATCAACAGGCGCTTAATGCTGCTATGCACATTTTTAAGTTAAGCAAAAAGTTTCCTGTTGAAGAGAGATTTTCATTAACCGACCAGATACGTCGTTCATCGCGCTCTGTATGTGCTAATTTAGCTGAGGCTTGGAGAAAACGCCGTTATGAAGCAGCTTTTGTGGCTAAGTTAAGCGACTCTGAAGCCGAAGCGGCTGAAACTCAAACCTGGATTGAGTTTGCTGTCAAGTGCAATTATTTAGATATTCAATCGGGCCAAGAACTCGACCTAGCTTACGACCAAATTCTCGCTATGTTAGTGAACATGATTCACCATTCCTCAGACTGGACAATCCCAAATAACACAAAAAAGTAATATATCTCTATCTCCCAATTTCCCCCTCTCCCAATCTCCCCCTCTCCCCCTCTCCCCCTCTCCCAATCTCCCCCTCTCCCAATCTCCTCCACACCAATGCGAATCCTATTCACGATTGCTCACTTTTACAATCCCAGCGGCGACGGGAAACACGCTTCCCAGCGGAATGACCCGCAACCGAGACTGAATGCTTTAACCGCTTGCGTGACATCGCTGCAAGCTTTGTACGGTCAATCTCAGTCGATGATTGACATTCGCGAATGTGCAACTATCCCAGCAAATCAAGCTCAAAAACACGAAATTGATATTGTTGTTTGCACTACTCAAGGCTATCATTTGTTGGCTCAACTGCCGCTACAGCCGAGGTCTTTTATGCACCACGCTACAAAATGCGAACCGCTACTTTTGGGGTTTGAGTGTCAAGCAGTTTTGCGAGCGTGTCTTGACAAATACGATTATTTCTGTTATTTAGAAGATGATTTAATTCTGCACGATTCTTGGCTTTTTAGCAAATTAAATTGGTTTACACATCACGGCGGAAATGGAAATTTGCTGCAGCCGAATCGCTATGAAATATCGCCTCAAGGGGCTGTTTTTAAAGCATATATTGATGGGGATTTAGCGGCAGGAGTTACTGCTAAGTTTCAAAATGTGGAGGAACAGCCGCAGTTAATGGGGAAAATTATGGAACAGCCAATTTCTTTTGAACGGGCTTTAAATCCTCATTCTGGCTGCTATTTTTTGAATGCGGAACAGATGGCTTACTGGGCTAAGCAGTCTCATTTTTTGGATAGGGATACTAGCTTTATTGGCCCGCTGGAAAGTGCGGCGACTTTGGGAATTATGCGGACTTTTAGGGTTTACAAGTCAACTCCTACTTATGCTAATTTTTTGGAGATTCAACATTTTGGGGCGAGTTTTCTCAAGTTGATCGGTAATAAGGTGAGGATTTCGGAGGAAGGGTGATCAGATAAGACGGCGGTTGAAACCGCTTCTTGTCAAACGAATTCCGCCTCCGCGGAATGAATAGAAGATAAGACCAAGACGGCGGTTGAAACCGCCCGGTTTTATTCAACCGGCGTCGGCAGGTTTTGTTTGTATAGACGCGGTTTCAACCGCCGGGTTTTCTTCAACCGCACGGTTTTCTACGGATTCAAACGATCGCCAATTTGAACTGTGCCGCTGTTGATGATTTTGGCTAAAACTCCGGTTTGTGCGTGACCGAATTCTTGTTTTAGTAAACTCAGTAGGGGAATATCCCGATCGCCCGTTTCTGGATTTACTTCTATGTTGACACAGCGTCCGATTCGTGCTGTCACTTCGATTAGAGCTGTACCTAATTGAAACTGTTTTCCGATCCAGTCAAATTCCGACCACGCTGAAATGCCTTCTAGCACAATGTTAGGGCGAAATCGGCGCACGTCTATCTGTTGGTTTGCCTTTTCGGTTAATTCGTCTAGGGTGGCTTGGGCGAGGAGAGAAATGTGTACCGGTTCTCGATCGGGATAACGAGTTAAGCCGCTGCTGTCGCCGACTAAGCGCAAAGGTGCAAACTGCGGGTGTCTCGCTTCTTTTGTCGGTTCAATGGCGGCCAGATATTCGGTAAAAAAGGTGCTGATGCGATCGCGCCCCGCTGCTGTGTTCGTTGCTGCTGACAATAGTGCAACTCCTTGACGTTTGACTGTTAAAACGGTCGTTTCCGGTTGATAATGGCATTCTAAAGCTGCTAACAAAGGCCAATCGTTTTGAACTGCAAAAGATTTTTTGCTCTTCCAAGGCGCGTTTTCGGCGGGCATTTGTGCCAATTCAGGATTATCTGCAAACATCAGAGCAAAAGCGCGATCGCCCTTAATTCCATGTCCTGCTGTTAAAGCAAACTCCGACATTTCTTGCGGTGTCAGCCCTTTAATCGGGTAAATGAATAACTGTTTTATTGTTGCTGCTGTCATAAAAATTTCCGATTAAGCTAGCAATTCATAGCGGCGAATATCGGGAGGTGAAACGGCCAAACCTTCTAATTTCTGCACGGCGGCTTGAAGGTGATTTGAAGCGAGATGTTGTTCTAGCAAAGCTGCACTTTCCCACTCTTCAACAAATGTGAAATCTGTAGGATCGGCTTGATTTTGCAATAATTCGTATTTGATGCAGCCTTGTTCTTGGCGCGTTGGCTCGATAATGCTCAACAGCAGAGATTTAAGTTCTGCTACTTTGTCAGGATTGGCGGTGAGACGGGCGATTACTCGCAAGGTTGGTTTGGACATAGCGCAAAAAAACAAGCTGTTATGGCGATCGAATTTACCGATGTCGATCGGGCAAACTCAACAAAACACGATTTTACTTAAAATAACTCAAAGAGGTCGATCGGTCAACAGCTAGCATAATCTTTCCAGGACGCGCTCAAGTCTCAGAAACCAGGTTGATTCCGAAATTCTTCGTTACCAACCGCAGAACGTCGTATAAACCGGCTTTCTTGGTATATTCTACCTTCTTCCCTCTTCCCTCTTCCTTCTTCCGGGAGCATCTCAGTTTTGCATTTGTAGTGCGGGGGGGGCCCGCGCCGCGGGGGATAAAAAAACGAGCCCGGGGGCCGGCCCCCCCAAGTTGAAAAAAAAAAATTTTAAAAAAAATTTTTTTTTTACCTTCCCGGGCCCCCCGCCCCCGGCGCTTTTTTTAAACCCCGCGGCGGCCCCCCCCCCCCCACTACAAATGCAAAACTGAGATGCTCCCTCCGAATGTCAGCTAACAAAAGATTAATTATGGTTTTCCAAAATCTCGAATTCAGGAAATTCTCTAAAATTAACGAACTAAAAGACCGAGAAAAATACTATATAGCAGGAGCGAGTTACCTGTTACTTTTGAGTTTTTACTTGTGCCTTTTTCCCGGAAGCGCGATCGCCCAAATCGTCCCAGACAGCAGCTTGGGCCCGGAAAATTCGCGCCTTGTCCCCGATACTATCAACAACTTACCCTCAGATAGAATTACCGGCGGCGCAACTCGCGGCTCTAATCTCTTTCACAGTTTCGGCGAATTCAACATCAAGAGCGGAGAGGGAGCTTATTTTGCCAATCCCAGCGGAATTGCTAACATTTTTACCCGCATCACGGGCGGTAAATCCTCAAATATCTTAGGAACTCTGGGAGTTTTAGGAAATGCTAATTTATTTTTAATTAACCCGAAAGGGATTGTATTCGGGCCAAATGCGCGGTTAGATTTGCGCGGTTCGTTTATCGGTTCAACCGCTGACAGTGTTGTGTTTAATAACGGCTTTGAATTCAGCAGCAGCAACCCGAAAACATCACCGCTATTAACAGTTAATATTCCCGTTGGTTTAAGATTTAGAGACAGTCCCGGTACAATTGTCAATCAATCGACGGCGACGGGAAAGATTAACCTGCCAGCATCTCCCGTGCCAATTCCGATTACAAATAAAGTTGGTTTAGCCGTAGATCCAGGTCAAACTTTAGCACTAATTGGCGGCGACATCCAAATCCCAGGCGGCAATTTAACCGCCAATGGCGGACAAATTTTGCTCGGTAGTGCAGCCAGTCCCGGTTTAGTTAATTTGGCACTGACATCGAGCCCGCAGCAGGGAAGTTTAAGTTTAAATTATGACAAGATTCAGAACTTCGGCAATATTCAAATATCCGATGGAACGCTCATAAACACCAGCGGCACCGGTGGCGGCAGAGTAGAGTTAAAAGGTGGAAATGTCACCCTCGACGCGGCGCGATTTTATGCGATTACACTGGGCAATATTGATGGTAGAGGTATTGATATCAACGCCCAAAAGTTGCGATCGCAAAACGGCACGCAATTTTCTACTTTGACTTTAGGAGATGGCGCCGGAGGTAATATCAATTTCCGCGCTGCTGATTCAATAGAAATGAGCGGGCTGGGAGTTGATGCCTTTCAACAGGTGGCAATTACATATCTGGTATCGGGAACCACAGACCCGTTTGGCCCGCTATTTACGCTGTTTAATGCTAGTGCAGGTGCTGGTGCTGGGGGGAGTATTACCTTCGACACCGGACGCTTGCTATTCAACAATGGGGTACTCGGTAGCGGGATAACTTTTGGTGCTGGCCGGGGCGGCAATTTGATTGTTCGCGCCAATACTTTTGAAATGGTGGGTTCTGGAGTCAACAACGGGACGACGAAAGAAAGTACCGGGGCGGGAGGAGGTATTAGTGTTGATGTCAGTCGATTAATTATGCGCGACGGTTCTCTTCTGGGTACTACGAGTTACAGCAGCGGCCCGTCTGGGAGTATTAATGTTAAAGCTGCTGAATCAGTCGAATTGTCTAACCGCGGCCCGAGAACAGTTGTGTCAACCGGAATTAGCACCCTGACTATCGGTTCTACCGGACGTGCTGGTAATATTAATGTTGAGACGAAGCGGTTGAGTCTCTCTGGCGGTTCTGCGTTTACATTAGGAACGGGTGTTTTAGTTGGCAGGTTTTTGTTTTCTCAGGATGGCGGGCCTGCTGGAAATTTAACAGTTAGGGCTACTGAATCAGTAGAAATTTCTGGTATTTCTCAAGTTTTGACTAGCGGAATTCAGAATGCTAGCGGGCTGACTTCTGGTACTTTGAGTTCTAGTCGGGGCGGGGATATTCGTGTTGATACGCCCAGCCTGATTGTGCGGGATGGGGGGATAGTTTCTACGAGTTCTTTGGGTACGGGAGATGTGGGGAATATTACTGTTAATGCCGATCGCATTCAAGTCAGCGGTAGCGGCAATAACGGTTTGTTTGTCAGTACCATCGATGCTTCGGTTGGTAAGACATTCGGTACTAATCCCGATGCTACAGCAAATGCCGGCTCGTTGAATCTGACGGCGCGCGATCGACTAACTGTCACAAATGGAGCTACAATCACGGTGCAGGCTACGGGAACCGGACGGGCTGGTAATATTAATGTTGTCGCAAATTCGATCGCCCTCGACAACAAAGCGAGAATTGACGGCACGACTGTATCCGGTACAGGGGCAAATATTAACCTGCGATCGCAAAACATCCAATTGCGCCGCGGGAGTCGAATTACCACCGATGCGGGCAATTCTGACGGCGGCAACATCAACATCAACAGCGGCATTCTTGTCGCCCTCCCGCAAGAAAACAGCGACATCACCGCTAACGCCCGCACAGCAGCCGGCGGGCGCGTCAGCGTCAATGTCCCCAGTGTTCTTGGCTTTAGTGCAGTTACTCGCGAACAAGTCAGAAGCAGGTTGAATCTGGATGACGCGCAATTTGCAGATTTGCAAGTAAGCCCTACTTCTCTAGTTCCTACCAGCGATATTGCGGCGATTTCCCAAAGTGGCGGCCCGGCTTTGCAAGGGGCGGTAACGTTTAGCGCTGCTGGGGTGAATCCGGCTCAAGGTTTAGTGGAACTGCCGCAAAATTTGGTCGATCGGGCGGCGTTAATTGCTGCAAATCCCTGTCTCGAAGGGGGCGAAAACGAGTTTATAGTCACTGGGAAAGGGGGAGTGCCACCGAGTCCTAATGATGTTCTCAGCAGCGAATCTGCACCGTTTCCGTGGGTGGAAGAAGAAGGTTCGGCAGCGGATTCTGTAACGGATTTAACGGATGTAACGGATAGAGGTTCGAGGGAAGCAACCGAGAAAAAAACTCAGGAAGTTGTTCCGGCGCGGGGTTGGGTGGTGAATGCGAAAGGGGAAGTGACGCTTGTGGCTGATGAAACTGCGGGTCAATTTCCAGGGCGCACGAAGCACCAAGTGTCGGGTTGTCCGCCCCGATGAGTTCAAAATAGCTTATGCTTTAAAATTTATCGCCGAATGTCAGCTAACAATAGGTTAATTATGGTTTTCCAATATCTCTTTTTCTGGCAACTATCCAAAATCAACGAACTCAAAAACCGAGATAAATACTATATTTCAGCAGCGATTCAGCTTTTATTTGTGAGTTGTTACTTGTGCTTTTTTCCTGGAAGTGCGATCGGCCAAATCATCCCCGACGGCAGCTTGGGCGCGGAAAGTTCGCGCATTGTTCCCGATACTATCAACAATTTACCCTCAGATAGAATCACTGGCGGTGCAACTCGCGGGGTAAATTTATTTCACAGTTTCCGAGAATTTAATGTAGGTGAAGGACGCGCTGCCTATTTTGATAATCCTCATGGGATTGCTAATATTTTCACCCGCGTTACTGGTGGCAATCATTCTGATATTTTAGGTGTGTTGGGAGTGCAAGGCAATGCCAATTTATTTTACTTAATCCCAAAGGAATTGTCTTTGGCCCCAATGCGAGGTTAGACTTACGCGGTTCATTTATTGGTTCAACTGGTAGCGGTATTCTCTTTGATAATGGCTTTGAATTTAGTGCAGCTAATTCTAATGCAGTGCCATTGTTAGCGATTAATATTCCTGTTGGTTTGAGATTTCGAGATAATCCTAGCACAATTGTCAATCAGTCAATTGCTCCTAACCCATCACCGCCTGACATTCCCTTACCAGTACCAATTTTTAAGAATATTGGTTTAGCAGTAGACCCCGGTCAAACCTTAGCGCTAGTAGGGGGAAATATCCAATTCAACGGGGGAATCGCTACCGCCAGTAGCGGACAAATTCTTCTGGGAAGCGTCAAAAGTCCAGGTTTAGTGCAATTTGAACCAACAGCTTTAGGTCTGAATTTAAACTATAGCAATATTCAGAACTTCGGCAATATTGAAATGAATGGTGCCTTGATAAATACCAGCGGATTAGGAGGTGGAAAAATTGACATCAGGGGTGGAAATGTCACTCTCAGTAGTTCAGGAATTTATGGCTTGACACTAGGAAATATAGACGGCAGAGGCATTGACATCAATGCCAAAAACTTACGATTAGATCAGGGGGCGCAAATTTTCGCGTCTACACTGGGAGAGGGGAAAGGGAGCAATATTAATATTCGCGCTACTGACTTGGTAGAAATGATCGGCCTAGGAATTGAGGGCTATCAGCAGCTTAGGGACTTGCGGACAAATAAAATACCAGTCATAATGGGATAATCGTGATATCCCATTTTGGTAAAGTTTCAGAACGTTGCCATGAGGGCAAATACTGTTTTAACTCATGAGGTAAGACTTTTACGCCTTTCTCATAAG
>JBBSNU010000022.1:0-16888 GCA_038260455.1 Chroococcales cyanobacterium
CTACAATCCAGCCGCGCGAGCATTTTAGTCAAAGAATCAAGTACGGCAAAAATTTTAGTGACGCGGGGAGAGTACAACGCAGGGGATTATCCGATCCAACTGGGCATGAAAGTACCGATTGCTGACAACCCGCACTTGGAAACAGTTGTGTCTTTGCAAGAGTCGCTAGCAGTGACGAAGTTTCTCGATTTTCCCGGATTGAACCCACAAACCAGAAAAATTGCCGAGGCTTTGGAAATTAAGTCAATGCTGGCAGTAGCTACTCGCTATCAAGGTGAAGTCAATGGCATAATTGGCTTGCATCAGTGCGATCGCGAACGGGAATGGACAGATTGGGAAAGGCAACTTGTAGAAGGGGTAGCTTCCCAATTGGCGATCGCGATCAATCAAGCCAAACTCTACAGAAAAACGCGCCGCCAAGCCGAACAAGAATCGCTGCTGCGGCTGATCGGCAACCAAATTCGCAGTACCTTGGATCTGGGAACTATCCTGCAAACAGCGGTGAGAGAAGTGCGCCAACTGTTGCAGTGCGATCGAGTAATTATCTACCAGTTTCAAGATAACTGGCAGGGAAAAGTTGTCGTTGAAGACATGACTGTTCCTTGGCCTTCAATTTTAGGAGATATGGGGGCAGATAAGTGTTTCAGGGGAGATTACGCCGAGCTTTACCAGCAAGGGCGAGTCAAAGCAATTAATGATATTTTTAATTCGGGTTTAGAGCCTTGTCACGTTGATTTTTTAGACAGTTTGCAGGTAAAAGCTAATCTGATCGTACCGATTGTTACATCAAGAAGTGAAGAAAATTCACAGTCTCCAGCCGAAAGTTCTAATTTAAAACCCGGTAGACTGTGGGGTTTGCTGATCGCTCACGAGTGCCGGGATACTCGCAACTGGCAGCGACAAGAAACGGAGTTGCTGTCGCAGCTAGCCGATCAAATGGCGATCGCAATTCAGCAAGCAGAACTTTACAGCCAAGTCCGAGAAGCAGCAGTCAAATCTCAAGCCCAAACCCAGCAACTGCAAGCAGCGCTGCAAGAATTGCGATCGGCACAGCAGCAATTGATTCAAACCGAAAAAATGTCTGGTTTGGGGCAAATGGTAGCGGGAATTGCTCACGAAATTAACAACGCCAACAATTTTATCCACGCCAATTTGTTTCACGCTCAAGAATATTTTAAAGTCTTGAATGAAGCTCTCGAATTCTGCGGAAAAGCCTGCCCGGAAGCAGCGGAAGCACTTGTCAAAATCAATGAAGAACTAGAACTGGATTATGTTCGAGAAGACTTTGGCAAACTGCTCAATTCCATGCGAGAAGGCAGCGGCAGGATTCGCTCTATCGTGACGACGCTGCGAAGTTTTTCTCGATTAGACCAGGCTGAATTTAAAGCTGTCGATTTGCATGAAGGCTTGGAAAGCAGTTTGTTGATGCTGCAAAATAAGCTAAAAACAAATATTAAAATTGACAAACAATACGGAAGTTTGCCACGAGTTAACTGTCATGCAGGTCAAATCAACCAAGTATTTTATAATTTGATTGACAATGCTTTAGATGCGATCGACTCTGCAGACAAACCGGGGGAATTAACCATCCGCAGTTGGCAAAGCGAGCCGGACTGGGTAACAATCTCTGTCCGCGATACGGGAAATGGGATTCCGGCGCAAATTCAAGACAAGATTTTTGACCCGTTTTTTACTACTAAACCTGTGGGGAAAGGTACCGGCTTGGGACTTTCTGTTTGCTATCAAGTAATTGTGCAAGCTCACGGCGGCAGGATTCGGTGCGTCAGTGAGGTTGGCGGAGGAACTGAGTTGATTGTCGAGTTGCCGCTGACCAATCAGAATGGATAAAATTGGTCATATTTTGTCCTCCGAGAACTCCCACAATCAAATTGGTAATATTTCTGACTGCTGGTACGTAACAACACTTCAGGGAGTTTCAGAGCGCCTGCAGGAGGGCGAGAAACCCGGTTTCTACGAGGTTTTCGTTGAAAAACGAGCAATCTACGAAGAAACCGGGTTTCTCAAGTAGCGGCTGCGTTCAGTTGATTTTAAAAGTTGATGCGTAAAATTATAATTTTGTCAGCACCAAATTAATAAATTTTGGTAACAACCGTCGTGAAGCGTACCCCTAACGCGGAACCCTTTCCCCGCAGGGCTTCGGTGCAGGGTAGGGTAGCTATCCCTCTTCGTGAATCGCCCCATCCATACATTAATAACTTTGAAGTTACTTAACACCCTCATAAGAAATTTTATGAAGATTTACAAAACAAACGTGTCAGAATGGAAACAATAAGGTAATGGATAACAGACAAGGAGGCACAGTATGGTAGCCCTGACTGAACGAGTCCAACGCAGATTGACAGTAGAAAAAGTCGAAATTGCCCCTGATACAACGGCAATTCGATGCCTGGACTGGGATAGAGACCGCTTTGATATCGAATTCGGACTCCAAAACGGTACCACTTACAACTCATTCATCATTCGCGGCGAAAAAACCGCCCTCGTCGATACCTCCCACGAGAAGTTTCGCCAGCAATATATGGAGACTCTGACGGGGGAAATTGACCCGAAACAGATTGATTATCTAATTATCAGTCACACCGAACCAGACCACAGCGGTTTAGTTAAAGATGTGTTGGCTTTAGCACCCCAAGCAATTGTCGTGGGGGCGAAAGTGGCCATTCAATTTTTAGAAAATCTCGTACACCAGCCCTTTGAACGACTTGTCGTCAAAAATGGTGACAAATTAGATTTAGGAAACGACCACATTATCGAATTTGTATCCGCGCCCAACTTGCACTGGCCTGATACTATTTTCAGCTACGACAGCAAAACTAAAGTGCTGTTCACCTGCGATGCTTTCGGGATGCACTACTGTTCCGACAGTACCTACGATGACGATTTAGCAGCGATCGAGGAAGATTACCACTTTTATTATGAGTGTTTGATGGCTCCCAATGCTCGATCGGTCTTGAGTGCAATGAAACGCATGGCAGAATTGGGAGAAATCGGTACGGTGGCGACCGGTCACGGGCCGCTGCTCAGGTACAATGTAGTTGAACTTACCGGACGTTACAAAAAGTGGAGCCAAGCCCAAGCTAAGGCAGAAACCACGGTAGCGGTATTTTACACTTCTGACTACGGATTTAGCGATCGACTCAGCCAAGCGATCGCCCACGGAATCACCAAAACCGGTGTCGCCGTAGAAATGATGGACTTGAAAATCGCCGACTTGCAAGAAGTCCGCGAACTTGTAGGTACTGCTGCGGGGATCGTAATTTGTTCGCCGCCTAGTAATGGCGCTGCTGCAGAAAATGCCGAAGCAGCTATCAACACAATTTTAGTCGCAGCTAACAACAAACAATCCTTCGGTTTGTGCGAATCCGGCGGCGGCGATGACGCATCTATTTACCCGCTGAAAAACAAGTTCAAAGAGTTGGGTTTAAAAGAAGCATTTCCCAACATTTTGATTAAAGACGCCCCGACGGAAGGGATTTATCAACTTTGCGACGAAGCCGGCACCGACTTGGGACAGTGGCTGTCGCGGGATAAGGCTGTCAAACAGATGAAATCCCTCGATAGCGACCTCGATAAAGCTTTGGGACGCATCAGCGGCGGACTGTACATTATTACCGCTCAAAAAGGCGCGGTTAGCAGTGCGATGTTAGCTTCTTGGGTGACGCAAGCGAGCTTTAAACCGCTGGGTTTAACTATAGCAGTTGCTAAGGATCGGGCGATCGAATCGATGATGCACGCGGGCGATAAATTTGTGCTCAACGTGCTAGAAGAAGGCAATTATCAAAGCTTGATGAAGCACTTTTTGAAGCGTTTTGCTCCTGGTGCCGATCGATTTGCCGGAGTTAAAACTCAACCAGCCAGCAACGGTTCTCCAATTTTGACAGATGCTTTGGCTTACATGGAATGCCAAGTAGTGAGCCGGATGGAACTTTCGGATCATCATATCGTATATGCTACGGTCGATAGCGGCCGCGTATCCAATCCCGAGGCGCTGCCGGCAGTTCACCACCGCAAAGTCGGCAATCACTATTAGGAAAGAGGGAAGTTCGGCAACGAACAACGTGCGGGATTTAACGAATGTAAAGTAGGGTGTGCACTGCACACCGGGAGCATCTCAGTTTTGCAAAAAGCATTTTTTTGATCATAGTGCGAGCGTCCCCGCTCGCGATTTGTACAATACGCGAGCGGGGACAGCACTGTAAATGCAAAACTGAGATGTGCACTGCACACCTTACCTTTTTCTCTCCATTTTAACTAGGGGAATTGCCAATGCCTGCGAAGCTTTTAGAAGACCGACATTACACAATTATTATTGCCAGAAGCGATGGCAGCCGAGAACCCCATCATTCTTTGTACGAGGAATGGGTAGAAGCACAGGCATCTCTGATCGACTTAGCAAAAAAATGTCAAGAATTTGACAGTGACGGCATTACCGTCTATGAAGCTTCTACTCCTATGTGGAAGTATAAAAATTCAAATGTTGCCCGGTTAGCTGAAATTTTGCAGCGACAAAATACGGAGCCGGATTCAGCAAAGCCTACTGCAATTAATTTGGTAGAACCTCTAACAACAGCTTTTAGCGATTATTTTGATCTCAAAACAAAGGCTGCTGGGAAACAAGGAACAATAATTGTTGTAGTGCTAGATGAAAAACCAGAAAATAGCGCTGCTATAGCCGAAATTATTGTAAGTGCGGCCAATAAAATAGATAGAGATGAAGAAATTGGTGTGAGTTTTATCCAAATTGGCGACGATTTAAAAACCCAGAAATTTCTAATTGATCTGGATACCAATTTACAGGTTCAAGGCGCAAAATTTGATATTGTAGATACCAAATTTTGGCACGAAATTAAAAGAAGTTCTGTTGTTCAGTTTCTCATAGGTGCAATAAATGACTAATGCTCTAGTTTCCAGAACCGCATCTGATGCCAAACCCCGCGACGTACAGTTTTTCCAAATTGCTGCTGATACCGCAACAGTACGATCGCGCACTTGGGATAGACTCAAATTTGAAGTAGAATATTCCCTGCAAAAGGGGACGACAGCAAACAGCTATATTATTCAATCCGACAAAACTGCTTTGTTTGACCCACCGGGGGAATCTTTCACCCAAAATTATTTGGATTCTTTGCAGCAACGGGTGGATTTGACCAAGCTGGATTATGTGATTTTAGGGCATTTCAATTCTAACAGATCCGTCACAATTAAAGCTTTGTTAGAATTGGCTCCGCAAGTAGCTTTTGTTTGTACGAATCCAGCGGCGATTGGTTTGCGAGGCGCTTTTCCCGAACAAGAATTAAACATTATGATTGTGCGGGGAGAAGAAACTCTCGATTTAGGAAAAGGACACAAATTAAAATTCATCGCGACTCCGACTCCCCGCTGGCCTGACGAACTTTGCACCTACGATCCGCAAACTCGAATTGTGTTCACGGACAAATTTTTTGGGGCTCACGTTTGCGGCGATCAAGTATTCGATGAAGGGTGGAGTGTTTACAGCGAAGATCGGCGGTATTATTACGATTCCCTGCACGCATCTCAGGCTAAACAAGTGCTGACGGCAATGGATAAATTAGTCGATTTACCAACAGCATTTTATGCTCCCGGTCACGGCCCAATCGTCCGTTACGGCCTCCACGAATTGAGCAATTTGTATCGGGAATGGAGCCAACAACAAAATTCAAAAGACTTGACAGTTGCTCTGCTTTATGCTTCGGCTTACGGAAATACGGCTACTTTGGCGCAGGCGATCGCCAAAGGCATTACGAAAGCAGGCGTTGCTGTAGAAACGATCAACTGCGAATTTGCCGAACCGGGAGAAATTCAAGAGGCGATCGAAAAATGCGCGGGATTTATCATCGGAACTCCGACGCTAGCAGGACACGCGCCGACGCAAATTCAAACTGCTTTGGGAATTGTTTTATCTACCGCAACTAAGAGCAAATTAGCGGGGGTTTTCGGTTCCTTTGGCTGGAGTGGAGAGGCGATCGATTTAGTAGAAAACAAGCTGAAAGATGCTGGCTACCGCATTGGATTTGAGCCGATTCGAGCGAAATTCAAGCCGACGGCGGCGACGATTTACGAGTGCAAAGAGGCGGGAACAGATTTTGCTCAAGCTTTGATTCGATCGCAAAAATTGCGCGCACCAAAACCGCAGTTGACCGGTGGGAGCGATCGCACGGAACAAGCAGTGGGAAGATTAGTAGGTTCGCTGTGCGTAGTCTCGGCGAAGCGCGGGGATCTTACGAGTGCGATGCTGGCTTCGTGGGTGTCGCAAGCCACGTTTAATCCCCCTGGTGTGACGATTTCGGTGGCTAAAGATCGATCGATCGAAGCTTTGATGTACGCCGGGGATAAATTTGTGCTAAACATTTTAGCAGAAGGGCGACAGTTGCGGAAGTATTTCATGAAAAACTTTGCTCCCGGAGAAGACAGATTTGCCGGAGTCGAAACGGTGGAAGCTAGCAACGGCTGTCCGGTGTTGACTGAAGCTTTAGCTTATCTCGAATGCGAAGTAATAAGTCGGATGGAATGCGGCGATCACTGGGTAGTTTATGCAGCGGTTGAAAACGGTCATTTGCTGAAAAATGACGGGGTGACAGCGGTGCATTACCGGAAATCTGGGAGTCATTATTAAGCTGCGATTAAGACACGGCACTGCCGTGTCCTAACAGGTTTGTAGTGAGGAATTTATTCCTCAGATTGTGATGAGGAATAAATTCCTGATTACCAGAAAGAATTAGTTTAAAGCCGGAACTCTTGTAGGGAAAAATTTAAAGAGGACTATTCATTACTCCAATCCTCTTCCTTTATATTACTTCCGGTTAGATCGGAATTATTCAACCACAGAGAACGCAGAGGAAGCAGAGAAAGAGGAGAGAAATTTATCATTCCGATGCTACCGGATTTGATATCAACTATCAACTGTCAACTGTCAACTGTCAACTGTCAACTGTCCTCAGCAGTCTTTTCCGGCCACAGATAAATAGCGCCAGAAATCAAAGTTAAAGCTACAGAAACCCAAAACGCAACTAATGCCGGAACGTTCCACGCTTCTGATAGAGGAGCAATTAAAAGTGCGATCGCCACAATCTGACTCACCGTCTTCAACTTGCCCCAAATATTAGCTCCAGAAATCGTAGTTTTATTAACACGCCACCCCGCAATTGTCAACTCCCGCCCCAAAATTAAAAACACTGCCCAAGCCGGCACTTTACCCAACTCAATCAACACTAAAAGCGGCGCTAGCACCAACAATTTATCCACCAAAGGATCGAGAAACTTTCCCAAATCGGTAATTTGATTCAGCTTCCTAGCCAAATAGCCGTCCAGCCAATCAGTAGCCGCAGCTACCACAAAAATTGCGGTGCAAATCCAGCGACTTTGGGCGCTTGGGTCGTACAAACCGTAGAGCAGAAAAGGCACTCCCAGCAAGCGGGAAAAAGTAATCAAATTAGGCAAATTCATCATAGAAGTCATTAGTCATGGGGCATGGGGCATGGGGCATTGGGCATTGGGCATCAGTCATTGGTCATCAGTCATACCAAATCCGGTAGCATCGGAATTATATAGTGCGAGCGTCCCCGCTCGCGATCGACTTCGCGAGCTCCCGACAGCACTATCAATGATTAAAATATATAATTCCGATGCTATCGGAAACGATATCAAGGTCAAGGAACAAAAATTAAGGGCAATCTTTTATAAAAAGATTGCCCTTAATTTAACATTTTTTTGTAACAGTTTTACTTTTAGCAAAACAGCTTTTAGCTCAATATTCATCAATCACAGCTCACAACAAACTAACAACCCAAAACAGCAGGTAGATTAACACGCACCGTTTTTATTTAAGACCACCCAAATTGTTTTGCAAATCAGACTGATGTCGTAGATAACAGACCACTTGCGCTGATAGTCAATATCCATACGCACAATCTCGTCAAAGTCTTTAACTGCAGACCTTCCGTTGACTTGCCACTCCCCAGTCAGACCGGGTTTGACATCTAAACGCTGCCAGTGAAAATTATCATAGCTAGCAACCTCATCGGGAGTTGGCGGCCTAGTTCCCACCAAACTCATGTCGCCGACTAACACGTTCCAGAATTGAGGCAATTCGTCCAAACTCGTACACCGCAAAAAGTTGCCGACGCGGGTAATTCGCGGATCGTTGTCATTCTTGAAAATGTGGCCGGTGGCTTGGTTGGTAACTAAATGTTTGAGCTTTTCTGCGCCGACAACCATCGATCGAAATTTCCACATTCTAAAATGCCGTCCTTTGAAGCTGCAGCGGACTTGACTGTACAGCAGCGGGCCCGGACTGTCCAACAGCATCACTAACGCTACCGGCACCGCCACCACAGCAGCAATGGCCAATCCCACCAGCGAGCCCAAAATATCGATCGACCGCTTTACCTTGCTCGTTACGGAGCAGTGCACAGATTGTTTTGATACACAAACTTGGTAAGTAAGTTGCGGCACCAATAAGGACAGCATTT
The DNA here is from genome assembly GCA_038260455.1 of Chroococcales cyanobacterium. Taxonomy (GTDB): domain Bacteria; phylum Cyanobacteriota; class Cyanobacteriia; order Cyanobacteriales; family Microcoleaceae; genus Microcoleus. The sequence continues at coordinate 8,511 of JBBSNU010000022.1, forward strand.
CGGATAATACTGATGATTTAGAAGCACCCATCGCAATTTTCATTGAATTTGTCTCAAATTTAACGATATCTCACGTCCATCTTATGAGAATCGCCCAATTTGGAGAAGGTCAACTTCTGGGCTTTGCACAATCTTTAAAAAGCGGCTACACTTTTATAAAGTTTGCGTGTATTTCCTCGGAAAAAGTATAATATTTATGTAAAATTGTAAGTAAAATTACATAAAGGAATTAATCGCGATCGCCAAAAACCCGGTTTTTAGGCTCAAAAACTTAATAACTTCAGCACATCCTACACTTCTCTCTCCTGTAAGTTGGGAGATAAAAGGAGGCAGAGCCTCCGGATCTGCATTACCAGGCAGAGCCTGGTAACGAGCAGATCCCGCCAAAAACCCGGTTTTTAGCCCTTCACCGATCGCTCTGTGCGCCAACATCCCAAACAATCGTAAGCGGTTCTAACAACTTTTGCTGGCTGAAGCCGGCGAGTTTTCCTAAATATTCGCGCACAACCCTAGCGTGCTCGATATTCAAGCGATAACCCCGCGAGACATCCTCAAAGAAAAGCGGCTCAGCCAAAATTGCTTGCCAATCAGGATTTTGCCTCGACTCCTCGGCTAGCAGCATGAAATCTTCCTCCTCCGGCAAAAGTCCCGCCGGCAATTTTCCTTCCAAAATCTCCAGAATCCGGGGCCTGCAGGTGCGGGTATTCACGCCTTGGCGTTCCAACAACTGCAAAATTTCCTCAAAACTCTGAGTTTGGGCACCCAAAACCTGCATTAATTCCCACAGCAGAAAAAAGTCGCTGTACTGCTGCGGCACATCCAAAATTTGAGGATAAAGAGCCAAACTCGCCAACCCGCAGGCAACTAAACCAATTTTTTCTGAATAGTTTGTGCTTGGCAATACAGAATTAACTGCCGAATTGTGTAACTCAGAAATATTTCGATCGCCCTCAAATTCCCTGTCTTGAACGACGATCGCATTGGGCAGCTTCTGTCGCAACCAACGGGCGATCGCAGGCCAAGCGCCCATACCTCCAGTACAAATCGCGCGATCGATCCCCGCCGGCGACATTCCCGCGCGGCTGAGCAAAGCATTTAATTCGCGGTTCAACTGCTGCACAAAAGGCACTAAAACCAGACTTTCCAAATCTCTGCGCTTCACATCCCAATGCTGCTGGCCAATATTCAAAACAAAACTTTCTTGATGTTGCAAAATAACTTTCAAATGCCTTGCCGCTTCCAACAACTGCAGCCCAAAAGCAGAACCTTGCAACCGCTGCTGCAATTGATAGCGACTAGGCAAATCGGGATGCCCCGGACGCGGCAAATCGACCGACATTCCCCAAGTTTCATTTTTCGCCAACAACTGACAGACAATATCCTGATCGAAAGCATCGCCAGCCGCATCAAAACTTTGGCAAATAAAATCAGCACGAGTTAAACTTTCAAGATTGGACGGCAAATCAACTAAAGCTAATTCCACCGTTGTCGCCCCCGCATTTAGAATCAACGTTCCCCCGCTAAAAGCCGCATCATTCACAGTGAGCGGCACAGCTTCTGCGACTTTGCCGCTAATAGAATCAAGCGCCGAAGATTGCACTTCTGTAGAATTTTTTACCGGAGTTACAACAGCAATTAAAGTGGCGATCGCATCTGGCACAACAAAAATTTGCGAAGCCGAAGCCACCAAACCTGCGCCCAAAACAGCCTCCCGCAGATTAAACCGATAAGCATCCGACCAGCCCGCCGGAGTCCCCAAAATTACACCCTGCAAGTCTGAGAGTGCCGCATCCAGAATTTCAGCAGTCAGTCCCGAAGCTTTACAAACTTCCCCCGATCCGCCAAATTTTTGCCCCCGCAGGCTGGGATTCAAAGTAGCCAGCAGCGCCCGCACACCTTGCAGCGGTATGGCGACCGACAAAGCCCCGCCATAGCAATGCAGCAGCGGTTCGTACATCCCAGCAGCTTCCCGCTGATAAGGAATGCTCACTTTTAAAGGCAATTTAAAATTTTGCCGCAAAAATTCTCCCTCATGCCAAGCCACCTGCGGGTCTGCATTGCTTGGGACTGTTTCTTCCATCGCCAGAACCGAGGGAATCCGAAAGGTAGCCGAGGCTTCCGGGGCCTGCGGTGTTTCCCAGTAAATCGGGTGCAACTTACCGCTGGTGCGATCGAGCAAAGCCGCCGACAGTCCGCCCGATGCCAAATCAATCCCCAAATACCAGCAAGAATTCCGGCGTTTTGGAGATTGAGAGGAGGAAGGGGCGAGCTCGCTGGGAACAAAATCTGCTGGCGACTCTTGCTGCTGCGCGGTTTCCCTAGGCTTGGTTTTTGCCTCAACAACTTTTGTTTTACTCTCTGTGGGAATTAGGTTTTTTTTTTACTTTCTGCAGGAGTCGATCGCAATTCGTCAGTTTCTGCAGTTTCTCGATCGGTTTGAGTCAAACTAGCCAAAATGTCGTCTAGCGTCAACTTAGACTCATCTTCCTGGGCAAACAAATCATCATCAAGTTCGTCTTCCAAAACAAACGGTTCATCTTCAGATGAAAGTTCCAACACATCGGAGAACAAATCCTCCAAAGTGCCGAGTTCTTCCTCTACGGCCTCGGCAAAGGGATTTTCTGCACCGTCGGAGGAATTCGCCAGATTAAAGCTGTTAACCGCACTTGAATTCGATCGCCGTTCCGCAGTATTTTCCAATCCCTCCAGATTGTAGAGGTCTGTCTCCAACAGTTCCAGAGTATTGTTATCCAAATTTAGAGCTCTATCTAGGTCATCTTCTAATGCTTCAACCGGCAGCAAATCCTCATCCGGCGAAGCTTGGATGTAGCCATCATCTAATAGCTGCGAGGATGCGTCGGACTCGTCCGTGCGAACATCACTAGCACTCGGGACGCGCGCGGCACTGGGTTGGTTCGGGCTAGTTTCAGGAGCCTCGCTCAAAGTCGGCGGCTGTGGTACTGTTGCAGTGTCGGAATTCTCGTCTAGGTTTTGAGAGGTTTCTCGATTTGGTCGATCGTCCGAATCAAGTTGCAGCGCGATCGAACTTTGGGCTGGCGGTTCTGAAACTTGAGGTACTTTTGCAACTTGCGGTTCAAATAAATCTTCACTATCTAAAGTTAGATCCTCGATCGAATCACCGATTACAAAGTCTGAAGTTTCACCCAAATAATCTTCCAGAGATTCGCCTTCATCCAGCAGATTTACAAACAAATCTTCCGCATCATTCAGCGGTTCGGCATTTTCATCCCCTGAATTTTCAAATTGGAAAGTTTCATTTTCCGCAGCATTTTCAGTATTTTCTATATTGAAATCTTCGAGTTCTAATTCTAATTCTGCGACTTCTTTTCCCGCAAACAAACTCGCGTACAAATCTTCAACATCTTCGCCATTTTCTGCTAACATATCTTCCGACTCAGCGCCGGACAACAGAGTGGCAGATGCTGGTTCTTCTGGTGCAGAACCGAACAAATTATCTTCCCAATCCGAGAGAGAGAGAGGAGCTTCAATACGATCGCGATCGCGCCTCAACTGTCCGAATTGCTGAGAAATTTCTGTACCGGCGTAGGGAAATTTGTCTTGTTCTGCCAGTTCGCCGCTGGGATTTTCACCGGCGGCAGGCGCATCCAGTTCGATCGCCCGATTTGAGAGGGCAGGATCGGCACTAGAGCGGTCTGTTGCGGTTGGGGCTGCCGTTTCGAGATTTTCCACGGATCTCGGCTGCTGAACGTAGGAAGACGCTTCTCGTCCCAACTGTGTCGCCAAGTGGTTGACAAAAGCCGCGAACATTGACTCGCTCTGCTGGCTCAAGCCGTACATATTTTCGAGTCCTTGTCCCAAGGAAGCTTGATAGCTTTGCAAATTTGTTTCCAAACCCTCGAAGGCGATATTCATCGTCGAATCTAGCCTCATCAGCAGGCTGTCGGCACGAGCTTGGAAATCTTGCATTTGCTCCAACCTCTGAGCCGGTGTCAGCAGCGGGAGTTCTTCTGAAGTTTGTGGGTTTAAAGCCGATTGCTCGGATTGTGCTGCACTGCTTGGCAAAAACTGATTTTCTAGGCTACCGAGAATTTGGGACAAATCGCGATCCAAGGTTTCTGTCAAGCGGCCCCTCAGCACCTGCAAGAATTCAGAAATGATTTGCTGTTGGTTAGCTTGTTGCTGAGCTAGGGATTGTTGCTGCTGCCGTTGTGCTTCTAGCTGTTTGATTTCTTGAATTAGAGCTTGCTGCTCTTGTCGCAGAGCTTCTATGTCTTCTTGCAGCGGCCCCGTCAGGCTCGAACGCAGGTTGCTAATTTCTCCGGTGACGGCAAGCATAATTTGCTCTGCTGCTGAGGGGCTATAGGGCGGCATCGGGAATTTCGGCACTGGAACTGGTACCGGGCGGACGTTTGGGGCCGGCGGTCTGTTGGGAATCGCTAGCTTTGAGTCTGGGGAAAGCAGGTAAGCGCGAACTCGCTCTAAGAGTTGGCGCTGGTGGACAGTATCAAGAGAACCCGTCCAAGGCAAGCGGGGAGCGGGCTTGCTGAGTACCTCGTCAACCTCAGCAATTAGTGCTTGAATTTTGTACTTCTGAGAATTCAAGGGCGGAACCTCTGGGAATGCGGCTTGGGAGAAATTTTATTGAAAAAATATTGAAGTCAGGCGGCAGCTATGCCAATAGATAGAATAATCTGAATGCGAGCCTGTAAATAATCGACTAATATTTTATGACAACTTTAAATTAACCTTTTGCCTTTGCCTTCGGATGACTTCTATTGCCCATCATCAAAAAAATGGGTAGAAACCCCGTCCTTTTAGGACGGCTTTACAAAAAGACTTGCCTCAAACCAAAAATATCACAGAAAATGTGTTAACCTGTGAACATGGAAAAAGCCTACCGCTACCGATTCTATCCCACTACGCAGCCAGAAAATCTCTGGCGACGGACAATGGGGTGTACACGGTTAGTGTACAACAAGGCTTTGGCTGCTCGCACTGCAGCGTGGTACGAGCATCAAGAGAAGGTTGGTTACAGCCAAACTTCCTCTATGCTGACGAATTGGAAGAAAGAGGAAGAGCTTGACTTTTTGAATGAAGTTAGCTGCGTACCTTTGCAACAAGGACTCAGACACCTTCAGGCGGCATTCAGCAACTTCTTTGCAGGTAGGGCCAAGTATCCTAATTTCAAGAAAAAGCATAATGGCGGTAGTGCTGAATTTACTAAGTCGGCTTTCCGCTGGAAAGATGGACAGGTGTTTTTGGCTAAATGCAACACACCATTACTTATTCGCTGGAGCAAACAGATTCCCAAAGGGTGTATTCCGTCTATCATTACGGTGAGATTGACACCTGCTGGACGCTGGTTTGTCTCCATACTTGTAGACGACTATACAATCAAGCCACTTCCTAGAATAGAGAAATCTATTGGATTGGATGTAGGAATAACCAGCCTAATTGCTACTAGCGATGGCGACAAAATCACCAATCCCAAGCACTTTAAAAAGCTTCGCAAAAAGTTAAAAAAGAAACAGAAAGCGTTAGCCCGTAAGCAAAAGGGAAGTAACAACAGGCAAAAAGCGCGGGTACAAGTAGCAAAGATCCATGCACAGATCACCGATGCGCGTAAAGATTTTCTACATAAATTAACAACTCAACTAATTCGTGAAAACCAAACGATTGTAGTTGAAGATTTAGCTATTAAGCTTATGGTGAAGAACCATAAATTAGCTCTTGCGATCAGTGATGCTAGTTGGGGCGAACTAATTCGCCAGTTGGCGTACAAATGCGAGTGGTACGGACGAGAGCTTGTAAAAATAGACCGCTGGTTTCCCAGTTCTAAGCGTTGTGGAAACTGCGGGTATATTGTAGATAAATTACCGCTGAATATTCGGGAATGGGAATGCCCTAAATGTGGGACAAACCACGATCGCGATATTAACGCTGCAAAGAACATTTTGGCGGCTGGGCTAGCCGTGTCAGTCTGTGGAGCAACTGTAAGACCCCAAGAGAGTAAATCTCGGAAGGCTGGTGCTATGAAGCAGAAACCTAATCAGTGATGATTGGGAATCCCCGTACCTTCAGGACGGGGTGGATGTCAACTGTGCCGCCCTCAAATTAAATAACACAGAAGCGAGTTTGATGGCTGAACACGCGGGATTGAGACTGGTTGCGTTCAACATGGGGCTGAGCCTTCGGACTCAGATGTACGGTAAGGGTAAGCTTTTGGACTCGAAGTCGATGGAAGAAAGCAAGAATCTTTTGACCGATCGCCTAAAAAAACCACCTGAATTAAACTGGATGAATCAATTGTCTGACAGGATGTATCAAAACGCTTTGATTAACCTCAAAGATGCTTTGAGTCGGTATCGTTTTGGGCGATCGAGCGATTCAACTTTTGCCGATCGGCGAAACGGTCAATCCGGCGCGCTATATTTGTCAAATCGAAAAATTGTGTCCCATCCGAAAAACACAATAATCGTCTCCCCAAAAGCCTGTAAAAAGCCAGCGAAGAACCTGCCCCACAAGCATTATGGCAGAAGTATAATTAAGATTGCCACACTTGGGACTTTTGACCTTGACGAACCTTTGAACTATAGTTTGGTTGCCCAGACTTTTACCGTCAAAAAAAAGCTGGTCGTTGGTTGGTTTCATTCTGCGATGCCGAAAGTTTACCATTCCCACAACCCCAAAAATCGGTAGGTATTAATGTGTTAAAACCTTCGCCACCGAAAACGCAATCGAAGAAAGCAAAGCCGAGGGTTCAAACAATGACGTTTTTGATGGAAAAAACCGCTGTTTCCTTTGAACCAATTTGTCAGCAAATTAAGCGTGAATAATCGATCGCGCCATAAATTATTATTGAGAGCGCGCATTGATTGCCAAAGACGAACAGCAGGATAGCCATTCACCCCTTGGCTGTGTCAAGCTTGGCAGTGTCAAGTTTTGACCGTCGAAGTTTCCACGGTGCCTTCTCAAGGCGCTAAACGTTAAAAATTTGCTAGAAATGCAGGTGTCAGAATTATGATTAGTGGCAGCCCAGACTTTATATTACCAGGACAAAACATAGATCACGCTCCAGAATTCCAAGAACTGGAAACTCCCGAAGGCGAGCTGCACCTGCGGTTCTACGTTCCTTCGGGGAACGAGTTCGCACTGCCGGCGATCGGGATTAGAGAGGTACTATCCCCCTCCCCAGACCGCATGACACCTATCCCTAACGTTTCCTCTCTGCTTTTAGGTACGCTAAACATGAGAGGACGAGTGATTTGGGTGGCGGATCTCGGCCAGTTTTTGGGAGACCAAACACCTCTCAACACAGACAGACCCGAAATCCCGATCGTGGCTGTGGAAGACCAAGACACGATTTTGGGGCTAGCAGTCGATCGCATTGTGGGGATGGCCTGGCTCGACGTAGAGCAACTGCACTCCCAAAACAATGCACCAGACGGCATGATTCCATTTCTGAAGGGAGAATGGATGTTAGGCCCACAAGCTCAAACAGTGCTGCGACTGCTAGATCAAGTGAAAATTCTGCGATCGGCGCGGTGGGCAGCGTGAAATCGATTTTAGATTGGCGATTGGCGATTGGCGATTGGGGTCTAATCATTAAAGTCACACGACTTGAGGCGCGCATCTAAACATTCAACATAAAAATCTAAAATCTAAAATCTAAAATCTAAAATCCAAAGAGGGCGGCAAATGGCAACAAGTACCAACTTTCAGCAGGACTACCAACGGGCAGAAGCGGCCTACATGGAGGGCAACTATTCAGAAGCTGCGGCCCTAGTTTATCAATTAGTAGAAGATTTTCCCGAAGACCCCAGCGCTCGCCTGCTGTGCGGACACATCTACTGCTACGGACTGCAACAGTACGAGGTAGCACGGGAACAGTACACGGTGGTGTTAGGTCTGAGCGACGACCAGACTTTGGTCGAACACGCTAACAGCGGAATTACCTACACAGACCAATTTTTATCGGGAGAACTGCACACGGAAAATTTAGAGGCTTTGTCGGCTGAAACAGAATTGGAATTCTACCCAGACTTATCTGTCGATGAAGGCTTAGAAGACCCGGATCTGGGACTTTTTGGTGGAAATTCCGCCGCCTCGGAGCCCTATGTCGGTCAATCGCCAGACGACGACCTAGATAACCTGGACTTGGCAGACTTGGGGATGAGCGGCTTGGAGTGGGAACCACAAGATGCCACGAGCGCGGACAATCAAGAAGATTTAAGCTTGCATTCTAACCCCTTTGGTGGCGATAGCGGCGGGATGGCAGCTTATGCTGATGCGTCGGAGCCGCTAGACATGGATCGGTTTGCCGATTCGGACTTTGAAGACCCTTTTGCCTTGGATGAGGGAGGGTTTGATGCTGGTGACTTGTCTGGGGACAAAGC
>JBBSNU010000023.1:0-16777 GCA_038260455.1 Chroococcales cyanobacterium
CATGCCTTTACCATCTCTGCCAAAGCCTGTTTGTCGCAGTCGAAGTTGTCCGCCGCAGAGTTGTTTAATCTTGCTGACTACCCGTTTAGGCAAGTCTGCAATTGAAATAGCAGGAGCATCCGATCGTGCTAGGTAAATTACGCCTGTTGGCAGGTAAAGCAATGGTTCGTAATAGGTGCGATCGTCGGTATTCAGCGCTGTATGTACTTCCATTAAAGCATTATTAACAACGTTGGTAAGTACGCCCCTATTTTCCGCGATGCTGTGATACGTGAATTTTAATTGCCCGCCGCTGAGGCTGTGGATTAACTCGTTTATCCTGGTATTTTCTGCATCTTGGGGATGTTTGATAATAGATGCTAGGGAATCTGCTAAACAGGTTAAGTCTGAGAGACTGCGGAGTGTACGATCGCGCAACACTGGATTTAACCCTAATTCGGAAAAATTCCAGTTAGTATCCCAACGCCGCTGAGCGTTGTAAGCAAGGCAGAGCAAATCGTCAATGTATTCTCGATAAGTATCTGGACTGTCGGGATTGATGAAGCTGTCTAGTCCTAACTGTCGCACTTTTTCATCAATAATTTGACGGTGCTTTTCTAGCGGTAACTTGCGACAATCTTTGGGGACATCTGGGAATTTTTCAAAGTCGTGGAGAATGAATCCAGCAATTACTAGCCGCCGTTCTTTTTCTCCCACGCATCGCTGCACGGTGGTATCGAGTTTTTCTAACCGCTGTTCAATTAAATTAGCGGGAAATAATCCATTTAGCAGGTGAGTATTTAGGGATTGATCGCCTGCATTGTCTCGTCTAACGTTCTCTTTTCCTTTTTGCCGATCGAGTTCGTCGAAAAATTTGCCGCCTTTGGCTGTGACACCAATGGCCACTCGCAGCAGATTTGGCAGTACGTACTCGGCAAAATCTGCCATGACGCGATCGCCAGGATTTTGACTCTGAATGGCTTCTCGCAAGAGTTTGAGGGTTAGTAAGTCGCGAGTTTGAGGTTCGATTGTGCGATCGGACGTTTCAAAGTTTGACCCTAATTCCTCATCTTGCAACCAGTCATCATCTGCATCATCCGATCGCTCTGGGTTCAAATTAACTTGGATATCGAATAATGACAGTTGTATGTGCTCTTCGTCTGGTTTTTGACGTTTTTTAGCCATTTTGCGCCTCTAGGGAGTCTATATAAGCTGTGATTTGCTGAATGTAAATCGGAGATTAAGAGAGGGAAGCCTTGGTAGAACTAGCTGCTTTAGCATGGTTGTTGTTAAGTGACTTAACCAGCGAGCTGCAAAAAAGCTTTGCTTTCTAACAGAGCGGGGTTGAGATTACCTACGCCTGACCTTAATGCCGCAAGCTAATGAGGAGCTTCCCTCCCTTACGCGAGATTCTCTGGTTGAGTCAGAGAAATCCTACAAGATCGACGAGATAGTTTAGGCTCGTAACATCCGATATTCAAATCGGTTATGAGCAACCTTCAGCTTCTCAATCGAGTAGCCTTTCTTGCGAGCTTCGTGGACTGTGTGTCCAAATCGCCAGCTAACCTTGATGGCTAACTCCTCGCCAGAATGCCACTTACCGTCCTTTAGGAGTCCGATCAAACGATCGAGATTAGTCAATTTGACTGGCATGGTTATTTTCACCTTCTTAGTTTGTTGCAAGCGACTGTCTTAGCCCAAATTCTTGTCAGGTATGGGCTTCAGCAATCTGCTTATTCCCAACCTAGTAGTTGCGATAGCTGCTGTCAAGCAGTTTATAAGCTCAGATTTATTCAACAACTTACTAGCGCTGACATATTCAACCCCCTGTGTTATGCTGGCAGTGAAAAGAAGTATTGCGGTGCACAAGATGCAACGAGCATACACCCCCTATCAGGGATTGAAACGAATAGGTCTGTGCTTAATGCCGTAAGCTTCTTCATTTGCTCAACCCAAACCCCTATCAGGGCTTGACCTTCTACGCAATCCATATTTCATCCCCCTTGCTCTTGAGCCAGTGGGCCAGCGTGTCCACCAACAGCGCGGATTGCCCAAACGCGATCGAATAAGGTGCAGTCGTATCGTGGAAACTGTACCGATCGCAAATCGGATAAATCTGAAAGTGCACCGGGAGTCGCAGGCGCGATCGCACTTCAGCCACCGGATAGCGCAGCACATAACAAACCAATGCTTGCTTTTTTAAACGCTTGTTGATTTCCCCGATCCAATAATTCTCAGGTTGCAAAACCTCAATTCCCGTTAAAACCTGAACCTTCCAAGCAGAAGATTGTTCTTCTAAAATTCCCGAATAAGTAAATTTCCAATTCAGTCTTTCCTCCCGATAACTACGCAACTTAAAAAAAGCAAGACAGTGCTTAAATCGACCTTTAGCAATCGGTTGCCCAATCCGTTCCGATGTCTCGTTCAACATTCGCATAAATGCAGCTTCCGTCATCGGTTCGATTTCCAAGTTGCTCAAAATTCCTGGTAAATCGTAAGTTTTAAATTTGTCTGCCTCATGGGAATCGGTTAAATCGTAAATGCCGCATTGCAGGGGACTAGAACCTCGAAAACTGCTAGCATCCTCAACTATCGGATTTCCTGTCTTATTTCCCGATCGCTCTTGCCACTCTCTGCCCCACCGTTTAATATCACCTGCCACTGTCCCCAAGCTAGTTTTAAATACTTTTTGAGCAGCTTCCTGAAAAGCTTTCTGACTTGATGCGTACTGCTGTTTAATTGTCCTGTGCCCTAATTCCCAGCAAAGTTGAACAGACTGCACCGCACCCCACCGCGAGTAATATCCCTCAAAATTGTTGATTTGGCGGTATTGTTCGCGGATTTGTTGATAGAAAAAAGGACGATCATAAATCCCGTTTGATTCTAAAACGGGATTGTCACCCGCAAACAAGCGTTCAACTAAGAAATTAGGGATGAGTGCTATGGCTGTGAAATTTTGAAACTGAATAAACTCTCCATTGCGATCGCAGCCATCGTGTCGCCCTAACCTTCCTAATCTTTGGATGAAGTTTCCCCCATCGGCGGATTCAAAAATTAGCAAATTGATTTTGAAGTCTACCCCGACATCAATTGTGCTGGTACCGAGAACTAAGTCTGAGGAGAGCGATCGCTCTTTTTCCGTTTTTCCCGACAACCCGGTATTTTCGCCAACAACTAAACCGTGAGGCTCGAATAATTCCCGAAAAAATGGTGTCAGCCGCTTGACCGCAGCAATTGAATTCAGGATAATAGCTCCTTTGCTCCCCGGATAGTTTTTAAAGTGAGTTAAAATGAGATTTGCACTGTCTTTCAGCCAAGTTTCAGAAGCTTTTGAAGTGGGTTCTAGAGAAATAAAAGTCAGGGTACTTTCCCTCAATATCTGCCGCCAGCCGTCGGATTTCAACTGTTCGATTTCAGCAGGGCGATCGGGAAACCGATATTTGCCTGCTTTTAAAGGCTCGATACTTTTACAGCGAAATCCTGCTGTTTCTAGTCTTTTAATTAATTCCTCGTCTGGAGTTGCTGACAGAAATACAAACTTTTTCCGGCGGTTTGTATGACGAATTAATAACAGGGTATTGATGACGCTGGCAATCTGAGGAGCCGCAAAAACATGAAATTCATCAAAGATGAATAGGTCAAAATCTTTGTCGATGCGACCCCAAAGTTTATCGGGGCTATCTTTGGAGCTTAAATAGGCTCCTCGGTGCAGGTGGTGCAAGATATCAGGGTTAGTTAATACAATCTCTGATTGACCTGTGCGAGATGCGATCGCGGCTGCTTTTCTCAATCCTTCATTTTCAGCATATATTTCTAATTCCGAGCCGCTAATTCGCACCACGCGGGGCTGATGTTCGGGCTGGAATTGTTCGATATAGTGCTTAAATTGAGTCTCTTGATCGCGCGCCAGTTCATTTGTAGGATACAGCCAGATTGCACAACAAAATGTCTGCAATGTTTCTAAAGCAGCGGCTAAACTTTTGCCATCGCTAGTGATAGCTGAGTTGGTAATGACATCAATATTCGGATCGCGAATTGCTTTTAAAGTTTCGAGTTGATGCCAAGAAAGTGTCCAACCTTCGGGTAATTTGACTCCCTGGGGAATCTCCGCAGCGGGACAGGAGTAAACGGATTTGAGGGTAATTTGGTAATCGGACATATGCTGAATCTGTGTCCGTAGAAAGTGGATATCCCCCATATTGACACCGATAATAGAGATAATCAACCCTGTACAATGAGAAAGTGTCCGTATACTTATGAGTCGCAAAGGTCAATCGATCACTCTGTCGGTTTCTGAACGAGATAAAGCTGAGTTGGAAGCTTTGGCCGAAGAATTCGGGAAGACGTGGGGCGATCGCCCGAACATATCCAAACTGATAGAAGCGATCGCCCGCCGCCAACTGACGATCGCCCCCAACCACGACTGGCCGCAAACCCGCATCCAAGCCCTAGACATCGCCCGACAGCAATTGCTTGACTTGGGCAAAATTGATGAAGCGCTGGCAATTGCCCAATTATTGAGCGATCGCAGCGAACTGACTCTCCCTTTCCGGGCTGAAATTGATCGATTTTTGAGCAACCCCTTACCTGTTTGGCGGCAAAAAATCGACCATTTTATTCACAGACAGCAACCTTTTCGCCTGTCTTACCGGGATGCAAGCGATCGCCTTTGGCATTACACGATCTTGCACGCTCGCATTGTCCCCATTGAAAAGCGACAATATTTAATGTGTCGCTGTGAAGAATCTGAGGGAAATAAAGATGTACCGGGACTCGAACATAACTGGACGCTAGTCCTCGATCGCATTGAAGATGCTGCGGTGATTTCGGTCGATCGACCTTGGCTGCCAGATTTAGCCCGGATTCCCGTAGAATTTCATTTATCCGGCAGACTTGCCTTTAATTACAGACGCAAGCAGGAAGATGAGGAAGTGGGCGAAGCAGAAGGCGATCCGCCGATCAGGCGAGTGATTCGGAATATCTCAAATACTTTCTGGTTTTTTCGCGAAATCTCTCCTTATTGGGAAGATTGCAGGATTGTTGCGCCTGAGTCAGTGCGCGATCGCTTCCAACAAAAACTGATTGCCCTCTGCCGCCAGTACAACCTCGAAATCCGCGATTAGAGGACACGCCAGCGCCGTTTCCCGAAGAACGCACAGGGACTAAAGAAACCGGGTTTTTACCGAGATTAAGGGTTTGAATCAAATATTTTGGTAAAAAACCCGGTTTCTGACCACCCGTGTGTCAGTCCACAGGGACTAAAGAAACCGGGTTTTTACCGAGATTAAGGGTTTGAATCAAATATTTTGGTAAAAAACCCGGTTTCTGACAACCCGCGTGTAAGTCCAACAAAAAGCAGCCCATCACAGGCTGCACATCGAAAAAAACCGTTGTTTAGTTGTAGGAGAAAACTTTAAATCGAATTCAAATTGCCGTTATATCAAGTCTCAGGGACTCCGGCGGGCGATCGGCTGCCAACCAATTTCGCCATCTTTATCTACCGCTGACTCACCTTACATTGCTGCTGAAAGTTCGTTCACCATTCTTACCCGGCCTCTGAGCACTGCCCGCAGCAGGCGGTTGACACAGCCTCTATCTTCGTCATTGAGGGACTCGTCCAAAGTAGCGGCCATCAAACCGTAGCGATCGGCTAAAGTCAAAACACCTGTGTCGCTGACAGAAGCGATCATTTCAGAGATAGCGCCGGGGAGGAGTTGTAAAGGGTTCATGGCAGTGCGGTTGAATTCGATATATTAATTATGCTCTGGTTTCCCGAAAAGATCAGTGATATTAATGAGGTTCCGAAGGTGATTATTTAGGGTGTACGTAAGTGATCCGAGTTTAGTGAATGTGTGATGCGAATCACAGCATCACAGATGCGGCGGGCAATTCCATGTCACCGTAACCTTTGTGTAGGGCATGGAGTGACGGTGTTTCGATAAAATGATTTAATCTCTAAACCAGTTCAATTTTTACCCCAGTACCGAAAATGCTTGATTTTCTGAATCCTATTTTGGGCCGTAAGCCCGATCGCATCAAAGCCAATGTTGAGATTTACACTTGGCAAACCTGTCCGTACTGTATGCGGGCAAAAACCTTGCTGTGGTGGAAAGGCGTAAATTACACCGAATACAAAATAGACGGCGATGAAGCGGCCAGAAGTGCAATGGCCCTACGCGCTAACGGAAAGCGCAGCGTGCCCCAAACCTTTATTAACAACGAACACGTCGGCGGCTGCGATGACATTTACAAACTTGATAAAGATGGAGAATTAGATGCGCTGCTAGCTCAACCAGCAGTTTAAATTTTCTCTTAGTCGGCGATCGCACCGATGGTCAGAAACCGGGTTTTTTACGAAAAGACGCGCTATAGCCCGCAGATTCGGTAAAAACCCGGTTTCTTTTGTCGCGCCGTGCGTCATTCCTAAAAATTACAAACCTTTGGCAAATTTACCGAGATTGTCTTGCCGCCATTTAGCATCTGTACGCCTGTTTGTTAGCAATTCTAAGACCCGAATAGCGCTATTTGGCTGCGCCAACAATTTTTGTTTTAACTGCTCCCAATCGTCGATTATCTCGTGTTCCACGCCGTAAGTTGCACACAACTGAGCAAAGTTGATATCCTGCGGCGTGGCAAAAAACTCTTCAAAGGGCGGGTCAAATTTGGCAACTGGCAACATTTCAAAAATTCCGCCGCCGTTGTTATTAATTAAAACAATTGTCAGATGACCGACAAATTTATTTTTAATCAAAAAGCCGTTTGTATCGTGCAAAAGTGCTAAATCGCCTGTTAGCAATATACTGCTTTGATTGCGGTGGGCTACTCCTAAAGCTGTTGACAGTGTGCCGTCGATGCCGTTAGCGCCGCGATTGACAAATGGTTTGATTTCTAAGTTGTTCGGCTTCCAGAAAAACTCGACATCTCTGACGGGCATACTGTTAGAAATAAATATTGGTGTTGCTGGTGGCAATATTTGGGAAAGCAGCCAAGAAATTTTGGGTTCGATTATGTTGTTGATTGCTGCCATTTTCTGGTCTATTGTTTGTCTGGTTTTGGTTTCGGTGTTGCGCCAAAGTTGGAGATATTCATTTGTGGCTGAGGTAAGAACCCCCCCTAGCCCCCCCTTGCTAAGGGGGGGGACATGAAGGGAGATAGCAGTTGCGAGATTTTCTGGGGAGGTTCGCAGGTGAGTTGTTTTGCCGTGTAGGGGATCGAAATTGTGGTGGCTGGGGTCGATTATGTAGCGTTTGGGTTGGGTTTTGTCTAGCCAGTTTCGTAGTTCTTTACTTGTGGGTAAGTCTCCGATTTGAATGGCGATTTCTGGTCTTAATTTTTCTGCTAGTTCGCAGTTTCGCAGGATTAAATCGTAGGTGGAAATTAGATGGGGGTTGAGTTGGGCGCGGTTTCTTAAGGGCGATAATCCTTCTGCTAAAACTGGCCAGTTTAATAGTTGGGAAATTTGGGCGATCGCACTACAATACTTTTCTGCATCTTGAGGCTGGGCTACCCCTGCAATAATTATCCCTCTGCTGCACTTCTGCCATTGTTCCATTGCACTTCCTACTCCCCCCCTTAGCAAGGGGGGGCTGGGGGGGGTAGAGGTTTCTCCTGCACTTCCTACTCCCCCCCTTAGCAAGGGGGGGCTGGGGGGGGTGGAGGTTTCTCCTGCAACAATCGGTTCTAATCCTGCAAAGAATTCTTCGGGATTAATTTGTGTTTCTAAGGATTGTACCGCCGGATCTGGAACGGGCACCAGCGGATCGCGCAGGGGGATGTTAAGGTGGACGGGGCCTGGTGTCGGAAAGGTCGATCGCTCGATCGCATACATTACTGTCTGTCGCAGATAGCCTAGCATCCCTAATTCTGCTGAAGGGATTGCTAATTCGGCTTGCCAGTTGGGATAATTGCCGTAGATTTTCACTTGATCTATGGCTTGTCCGGCGTGACAGTCGCGGAGTTCGGGAGGTCTGTCTGCTGTGAAAATTAGCAGCGGAATTCGACTTTCATGGGCTTCTATAATCGCTGGATAAAAGTTGGCGGCGGCGGTTCCAGAGGTACAAATTAGTGCAGTTGGTAAACCGGATTTTTTAGCGATTCCTAATGCGAAGAAACTGGCGGATCTCTCGTCTAGTATGGGGATAGTTTCTATTTGATGATTCTGGGCGAAGGCTATTGTTAGCGGTGCCGATCGCGAACCGGGACAAATTACCGCTGTTGTTAGTCCCAGTCGCTGCAATGTCTCGGCTATTATGGAAGCCCAGAGGGTGTTTGTGTTCCGAAAATCAAGCATTTTGTTGTTTTGGCGATCGATGATATTTTTAAGTAGGTCATTGCCCAAAAAACGATGGCATCCTGTAGGGGCGGGTTTAGCTAATAATCTATGATACAAGTGAGGTTATGAAGGCAAAACCCGCCCTCATCTATGGCATCCTGTAATGGCGGGTTTTACTAATAATCTATGATACAAGTGAGGTTATGAAGGCAAAACCCGCCCTCATCTCATCTAATGTTTATTTGTACTCATCTAATGTTTATTTGTACCCTCCTACTTATGAGATATTCCTAAACTAAAGCATTTAAAAGTGCCTGCAATTTTAGCTGAATTTCTGCTAGTTCTTTTTCGGGTTCCGAACCTGCCACAATACCAGCACCAGCATAGAGTATAGCCCGAGATCCATTGATTAATGCCGATCGGATGCCCACGGCAAATTCGCCGTTGCCGCTGCGATCGATCCAGCCCAGGGCTGCTGCATACAAAGAGCGATCGTAGCTTTCGCAAGCGCGAATTTGCTGTAGGGCAATATCTCTCGGTACGCCGGCCACCGCTGGCGTTGGATGCAGTTGGGATAAAATCTTTAATAAATGAATATCAGGCGGAATTCTCGCCCTGATCGGTGTCCACAAATGCTGAATATTTGACAGTTGCAACAGTCTCGGTAGCGGGGAAAAGTCGGGATTGATGCCGAGACTCGACAAGCGATCGACTATAAAATCAATCACAACTTGATGTTCTCGAATATCCTTTTCACTGTTCAGCAAACCTTTCCCTAAATTCCCATCTTCCGCCTGAGTTTTGCCCCTCGGCGCGGAACCAGCTAAGGCATCTGTTACTAACTGATTGTTGTGAATGCTAATTAAGCGTTCTGGACTAGCACCGATAAAATTTTGACCTTTGCCGTTACTGGTAGAAAATACGTAGCAACCTGGATAAGTGAGGCGCAAGTTATTTAAGGAATCTATTAAGCTAAAAGGGGTTTTTGAAATAACATTTATTGCTTGGGACAAAACAAGTTTACTAAAATATTTAGACTCGATTAATTCTAAAGCCGACTTTACCGATGTTTTGAATTGAGCCGCATCATTCACAGGTATTTGTTTTAAAGATATCGCTCTGTTGCCAGGAGTTTTTATTTTTATGTAATTCAGAGAGGCTATTTTATCAATTTTTTGAAAGACATTTTCAGTAATAAATTTAACATTTATATCTCGGTTTATGATGGCATTTGCGACAATTGTACAGCTATCTTTTAGGCTAGTGATCTGCCATTTTGGTAGAAATATGATGCCGGGGGGAAAGTAAGAATTGCTGGCGATATTTTCATCAAAAAAAGCAAAGCTACAAAAAAAGTGCGGCCCGCTAAATGGCAAGCGTTCCGTACCGATGGTAATTGTTTGGGTAAGGCATGATTGAATGAAATTTTGAGCTAGGGCAAATCGATCGCTTCCCGCTACTGTGACATGGATGGCCGAATCTAGGGCGGCAATCGCAAAACTGTTGCCTGCAATGGGGTCTCTTTTTTCAAAATAAAAGTGTCTGTCATCGGGTGCGGCAATTTCTTGCAGTACCACTAGCGGATCGACGGGGGAAATTTCTTGAGAAATACTAACTATTTTTGTTTGATCTTTTTCTGTTAAAGACTGCTGGCAATCTAACAGAAATTTATGCAGTTGATTGCGGTCTTGCAAAATATTAGGGCGGTGCGGTATTACTGTCATCGAAAAATTGGGCGGAGCGTAGTGGAGGGCTGAAACCTGCCCCTTTTAGGGGGACTTTTAGTCTATAATTAAAAGTGTACCGCTCTTCTTGCGGGAGGCAATAGCCAAAGCCTGTGGAGCGAGCATAAGACCGGAAAACCCTTCGGGAGGTGGAGGCAGTTGCAATGAAACAGGAACCCAAATAGCGATGTTTGAGAATCACCGCACTTTTAGGGCGGTGAGAATGTCAAGAAATCGAGAATAGCAGATTTGTCAGAAAGAGTGCGGTTTTGTCCCGCTAGAACCCAATGCGCGATTGATAAGTCGGCGGTTGAAACCGCTTCTTGTCAAACGAAGTCCGCCTCCGCAGACCCCAGAAGATAGATAGATAAGTCGGCGGTTGAAACCGCTTCTTGTCAAACGAAGTCCGCCTCCGCAGACTGAAGAAGATAGCGTAATTTTAACCGCCAACTCTTCAACCCGCTTGGAGTGGGTTTTGTTTGTATAGACGCGGTTTCAACCGCCCGGTCTTCTGAGCCAGACCGCCCACTCTTCAACCCGCGGAGGTGTTCGGTGAGCGAAGTCGAGTCGCGAGTTTTGTTTGTATAGACGCGGTTTCAACCGCCCGGTCTTCTGAGCCCAAGCGTATGGCGCTAGAAACCCTATTTCGATCTAACCACGGTCTGGGTCGATCGCAAAACATGACCTTTCGAGTTTCCCGACAGTTGGGACAGGCTGCGGGCAAAAAACAGACGATCCTGTTCTAGGGCTGCGCCAACGCGCGATCGACCGAAACATTTAGACATAAAACTTAAGATTGAGCGGCTAACTGTCGGCAAAAGGCGATCGACCCCGCAGAGGTTGACTGGCGGGCATTCTCGGGCGCGCCAGAACCCGCACAGCCTCTTAACAAATGCCCGCAGCGCGCTCAACCCGATACAGACTAGACTTTCTTCTCCAATAAAATTGTAAAATTACTGAGCTGCTATCAATTGCATCAAGTTTGTGTAATGACAACAAAGATAATTGAACGTCCAAATAGTAAATTGTGGTTAGCGGCAATCAAGCCGCCCATGTACAGTGTTGCGGTGATTCCTATTTCAGTAGGAACTGCCATAGCTTTTGCCGAAACTCAAGCGATTAATTCGTCAATCTTTTCGACATTTTTAATGTCAGCCATTTTAATTATAGCATGGCTGAATCTCAGTAATGATGTATTTGACTCGGAAACAGGCATCGATAAAAACAAAGCGCATTCCGTAGTTAACTTAACCGGAAATAAAGCTTTAGTTTTCTGGATGGCCAATTTATTTTTAGCCGTCGGAGTGTCGGGAATCTGCGCTATTTCCTGGTGGCAACAAGACCCAACCGTAATTTTGCTAGTCGTTTTGTCTTGCGCCCTGGGCTACACCTATCAAGGGCCTCCGTTTCGTTTGGGCTATCAGGGTTTAGGCGAAATAATCTGCTTTTTTACCTTCGGGCCGCTAGCTTTAGCTGCTGCTTATTACAGTCAAACTCAAACTTGGTCTGCGACTAATTTGGCTGCTTCGACAATCGTGGGAATTACTACGAGTATTATCTTATTTTGTTCGCATTTTCATCAAGTTGATGACGATTTGGCGGCGGGAAAAAAATCGCCGATTGTCCGGTTGGGTACGAAAAAAGGTGCGCTGTTGTTGCAGTGGTCGTGCGGCAGCGTTTATGCTTTGACTGTGCTGTTTGTGGCGTTGCGAATGTTTCCAATTTGGACGCTGTTGATTTTTGGGAGTTTGTTTTTGGCGATCGACCTTTGTCGCCATGTCACAGACTATCACGATCAACCGGCAAAGGTCAGCAACTCTAAGTTTATCGCACTCGCGCTGCATTTTTCGAGCGGATTGCTGCTGGCGCTGGGGTTTGTTTTGTAGATTGGGCGATTATCGAAAATTTCGGTAAAATAGAAGTACGGTTCGTAGTGAGGACTTTAGTCCTGTTTCTAAGATTTTAGTCAATCAGGACTAAAGTCCTTACTACAAACAGTTTGATATTGAATCACCAACATGGAGAAGGAAATCATGAGCACGCCAGTAGAAATTAGCCCAATCCTGACCCTAGAAGAAATTTTTAGTCTGTATCCTGATGAGTGGGTGCTAATTGCTTACACTGAATTGGATGAGGATTTGAGTGTAATTCGAGGTGCAGTTTTAGCACACTCACCGGAACGCGATTTACTGTACAATAATGCTTTGTCAAGGAAGGGAAAATCGGTGGCAATAGAATACACGGGCCCCATCCCTGAAAATTTAGTAGCTATGTTGTAACAAAAATGTCAAATTATCAAAAAGCTTATCCCTTGTTGCGTCACGGACGTAATTTGCTCACGGCGCAAGCAACCATTGGTGGAAATAATGGTGAGGCTAATGAGTATCGAGTGCGTTTACTGGTGGATACGGGAGCCAGCTACACAATATTGCCAATTAAAACATTAGAGGATTTGGGTTACGATTCACGCAATCCTCTACGCAGGCAAGAAATCTTTACAGGCCAAGGAAGAATCTATGTTCCTGTAATTAATGTATGTTGGTTTAATTGCGTGGGTCAATTCATAGAAAACTTTGACGTATTTGCCCACGATATACCGCCGAATCTTCGTATAGATGGTCTTCTTGGTATGGATTTTCTCACTCGTTTTCAAGCAGTCATATCTGTTGGCGATGCGGAAATTAGATTTCAGTAAATATGGAGAAATTCAAAAGTTATCAATTTCACTATTCCTTAACTGGTAACAAAAATCAGCCACTAATTTTATTACTCCACGGATTTACCTGCGACAGTCAAGACTTTGACCAAATCATTTCCTTACTATCTCAAAGTTATTGTTGTCTCGCTGTTGACCTTCCCGGTCACGGAAAAACCAAAGTCAGCGGCGACGAAAGTTGCTACAATATGTTAAACACAGCCCAAGCTTTGATCGACTTATTAGATGATTTACAAATAGATAAATGTTTGTTGTTAGGCTATTCAATGGGAGGGCGATTGGCGCTGTACATGACATTACATTTTCCTGAAAGATTCGAGAAAGTCGTGTTAGAGTCAGCCTCTCCGGGATTAAAAAGTGAAAAAGATCGATCGCACAGACGACAAGCCGATTCACAAACAGCACAAAAGCTGGAAAATAGCAACATTAAAGATTTTATTTTAAACTGGTACGATCGCCCTTTATTCAAATCCTTAAAAAAATCTCCCAAATTCGACCAACTCATCGAAACCCGCTTAGCCAACAATCCCTTAGAATTAGCCAAATCACTCCGCAACCTGGGAACCGGCAACCAACCATCTCTTTGGGAAAAACTAACAGAAAATCAAATCCCCATTCTCTTGCTAGTGGGAGAAGATGATCATAAATTTCAAAGTATCAATGCAGAAATTGCCAGCTTATGTCCGGCCGCTAGTCTCAACATTATACCAAACGCTGGTCACAATATCCATTTTGAAAACATTGATAAGTTTGTGGAAGTTGTGAGACAATTTTATGATTAACGGGCAGTCAGAAACCGGGTTTTTTACGAAAATCCTTCGTCATAACCGACAAATTAAGTAAAAACCCGGTTTCTTAGGCCTTATGGATGATTAGTGGGTAGTCAGAAACCGGGTTTTTTACGAAAATCTTTGTGGTCACCGACAAATCAGGTAAAAACCCGGTTTCTTAGGCCTTATTCATGATTAACTAAAACACAAATGCTATATAAATTCGAGTTTCGCACCTATCAGCGAAAATTTAAGCGCCCGCTGCAAACAAGTCACGGCATTTGGGATATTCGATCAGGAATTATCCTGCGACTTATTGACGAAAATAATCGCATTGGTTGGGGAGAAATTGCCCCTTTAAGTTGGTTTGGTTCCGAAACTTTTGAGCAAGCTTTGGATTTTTGTCAAAAGTTACCTGCTAATATTTCATCAGAGATGATTTTCGCTATTTCCGCTGAATTACCAGCTTGTCAATTTGGCTTTGAGTCAGCACTATCAAACGAGCAAAATTCACCCCCCCCAACCCCCCCTTGCCAAGGGGGGGAGAAAAGCGAAAATTTAAGTCTGTACAGCGGTTTATTGCCTGCTGGTGAAACAGCTTTGCAGGTTTTACCAATGCTTTGGTTGGAGGGATATCGCACGTTTAAATGGAAAATTGGCGTTGCTGCAATTGAACAAGAATTAACGATTTTTCAGCAGCTAATTGCAGAAATACACGATTTGGGTCAATACGCTTGGGATAAAAAGACCAGGCGGTTGAAACCGCGTCTATACAAGCAAAACCCGCCGACGCGGGTTGAAGAACAAGCAGTTCAAATTACCTTGTCTTCTTCAGTCCGCGTCGGCGGACATCGTTTGTGTAGACGCGGTTTCAACCGCCGTCTTATCTTATCCCAAGCGTATTGCAATTTGTGCGATCGCCAAAAACCACTTTTGCGCTTAGATGCTAATGGGGGACTCTCGTACTCCCAGGCCCAAAAATGGCTGGAAGCTTGCGATAGCGTGACAGCAACACCCGATTTGGCGGCAGATATTGAATTTTTGGAACAGCCGCTGCCGATCGCCCAGTTTCAAGAAATGGTACAATTGAATGCTATTTACGCAACGGCGATCGCCCTAGACGAATCCGCCGCCAATCTCGATCGCATCCAAGAATGCTACAACCAAGGTTGGCGGGGAATTTTTGTCATCAAACCTGCGATTAGCGGTTCCCCATCCCAACTCCGCAAATTTTGTCAAACTCACAATATAGACGCAGTTTTCTCATCAGTATTTGAAACAAAAATTGGCAGACAAGCAGCCTTAAATTTAGCAACAGAATTGTCTATAAATAATAGAGCATTAGGCTTCGGTACCGATAGCTGGTTCGACGACAATCAAGACACCTGGTTACAGCATCTATGGCAAAAAACATCACAGTAAATATCCTGAATCTACCCTTTGAATTGCCCGATAATTGGCTAATCGGTGGTGACAGCGGCGAATTTGCTCGAATAGTCGATCGGCAATTTCAACAAATCACCAAAAATCCCGCCCAAAAAACACCCCCCAAAATTTGCATCGCAGAATCAGAACCCCTGCAATTTCTGGCCAGTTTCATCAGCGCCCGTGCCGCCAAATCCCAGATTTTTCTCTGCAATCCCAACTGGGTAAAAGAAGAATGGGAACAAGTCTTTAATTTAGTCCAACCAGACCTAATTTTAGAACAAAATACTGACCTTAAAAAAAGATTTTCCCCTCTCCCAGTCTGCGGAGGCGGACTTCGTTTGTATAGCCGCGAATTCCATTCGCCGGGATTCAATACACCCGAATTCAACTCACCCGAATTCAACTCACCCGAATTCAATTCACCCGAAATTGACGAATCAGATAAAATCATGATTCCCACCGGCGGTTCATCGGGAAAAATCCGTTTTGCCATCCACACTTGGGAAACACTCACAGCCTCAGTCCAAGGTTTTCAACAATATTTTGAGGTTGACAAAATAAACTCATTCTGCGTCTTGCCATTATACCACGTCAGCGGTTTAATGCAGTTTGTGCGATCGTTTACGACGGTTGGTAAACTGGTAATCCAGCCATTCAAAGCCCTAGAATCTGGCGAAAAATCCGATATCGAACCCGAAGAATTTTTCATTTCCTTAGTCCCAACTCAACTGCAACGGTTGGTGCAAAACCCAGATACAGCTAATTGGCTATCCCGGTTTCGTGCCGTACTTTTGGGCGGTGCTCCCGCTTGGCCGGAACTTTTAGCCACAGCTAGAAACTATCAAATCAAACTAGCACCCTGTTACGGCATGACAGAAACCGCTTCACAAATTGCTACACTCAAACCCGAAGATTTTCTCGCGGGAAACAACACTTCTGGTCAAGCTTTACCCCACGCGAAAATAACTATTCGCAGTCCCAATGGTGAGATTTTGTGCTACAATCAAATTGGAAATATTGCAGTTAATGCTAAATCTTTAGCCTTGGGTTATTATCCTGAAAAATTTGGCGATTCCCTGCGGGATAGCTTCGCTTCACGGCAATACTTTCAATTAGACGATTTGGGATTTATCGATAACAATAACTGTTTAAATATTGTCGGACGCAGCAGCGACAAGATTATCACCGGCGGAGAAAACGTATTTCCTGCCCAAGTCGAAGCCGCAATTAAGAATACTAATTTAGTTGCCGATGTTGCTGTAATTGGCTTGCCTGATAAAGATTGGGGTCAAGTCGTGACGGCGATTTATGTTCCGGCTAATTCCGAAGTTACTGTCGAAACTCTAGTTACAGCAATCGAAGATAAGTTGAGCAAGTTTAAGCGCCCTAAAAATTGGATTGTTGTCGCACAATTGCCTCGAAATGCCCAAGGTAAAGTCAATCGAGAACAATTGCAAGAAATTGCGGTGTCATGTGTGGTGAATCAATAGTATTAACCGAATTTCACAGTAATTTCCGTAGGGGCGGGTTCACCAATATTTACAACACAAGTAAGAAATCTCACAAACCCGCCCCGGGAGCATCTCATTTTTGGAAAAATCATTTTTTTGCTTGAGTGCGAGCGTCCCCGCTCGCGAGTATTATACACCTCGCGAGCGGGGACGCGCGCACTACAAATACAAAACTGATAGGCTCCCCCGCCCCGCCGAATTACTCCATACCTAACAGCCTTCTCTTCCTCTCAGCTTCTTGCCTTTGAACATCCACAAACTTCAACATTCGGTAAAGTACCTCTATTTGCGGCAACTTAACACCTGCTTTTTCGCCTACCCGTATCGGATTGCCAAAAATCGCCTCTACTTCCAGCGGCCGCGATTCATCATAATCG
>JBBSNU010000024.1:0-16580 GCA_038260455.1 Chroococcales cyanobacterium
CGTTAACAATGCGGTTTTTTTCCCAAACCACCGGGTCCCTTGGGTTTTTTTCTATTGGCCCCCGCCCCCCCCCGGGTTTTTTCAACACGCGCCGGGGGGGCCCCCCCCCACGCTCAATAAAAAAAATGCTTTTTGCAAAACTGAGATGCTCCCGAAACTACAGGATACAGAAACCGGGTTTCTTTCGAGATTTCACGCCGCCCAACCTGATTTTTTGTAGAAACCCGGTTTCTTAGAAAAACGCGCTTAATCTATCCCATTATCAACTTTTTCCTTAACATCATAGCGCGCGCCGATATGTGTTTGATTGCGGCCTTTAGCAAGCTCAATCTGACGCTGCCGCTCAGATAAGCCTTGTTTTTTAGATTCAGTTGTCGAGTCATGACACTGAGGACAACTTACACCAACTACAAATAATTCAGAAGCCTGATCTTCCTGACTAATCGGGTGACGACAACCGCGACAAAGTTCGTAGTTACCAGGCTTTAACTCATGAACAACAGAAACCCGTTCATCAAAGACAAAACATTCACCTTCCCAACGACTTTCTGCTGCGGGCACAGTTTCCAAATATTTTAAAATCCCGCCTTCGAGATGATAGACTTCATCAAAACCTTGAGATCGCAAAAAAGCAGTAGATTTTTCGCAGCGAATACCGCCAGTGCAAAACATTGCTACCTTGGGTTTTTCGCGTAAAGCAGCTTCTTTGAGCGCCCATTCAGGTAAATCGGAAAAGCTTTTTGTTTTGGGATTAATAGCGCCTGCAAAAGTACCCATAGATACCTCGAAGTCGTTGCGTACATCAACCACCACAACATCAGGATCGTCAAGTAGCTGATTCCACTCATCGGGCTTAACATATTTGCCAGCCATGAGAGATGGATTAATATCAGGTATTCCCATCGTGACGATTTCGCGTTTTAAGCGGATTTTTAGGCGGTAAAACGGTGCTTTTTCGGAAAAAGATTCTTTGTGAACCAAATCAGCAAAACGCGCGTCACAGCGCAAGAATGCGAGCACTGCGTGTACGCCCTCGGATGAACCGGCGATCGTCCCGTTGATGCCTTCAGCAGCCAACAAGATAGTGCCTTTGACGTTGTGGTGGTTGCAACAATCGAGTAGCGGTGCTTTGAGGTCGGCAAAATCCGATAGTTCAACGAACTTATATAATGCAGCGGTTAAGAATTTAGCCATAGATCGAATTGATAGCACTAATTAATTTTCATAAAAAAACTCGGTAAGTGGGAAACTCAGTGGCTTGAGCCAAGAGAGGGAAACGACTCGGCGGTTTCAACCGCCTTGAATCTTTCTTGCCATTACCGCCTTGGAGTTACTTGGTTTGGTGTACTTTTGTAATGCACTTTCGACGGGACAGTTATCGTCTCAAACCTTGTAACCCTGTACGCATAATGTTTGCTCGATTAGAGCCTCCCTTGCGGGGTGATGTTCGCTTGTCGGTCAATGTTATCAGGGCTTGTTAGGCTAGCAGCACTGCTTCAGTGACCTTGAAACTGTTTAACCACTAGCGACAGGGCAGGGGACTAGCGTCGCATCCACAGGGTGTCGTGACCCAAATAACGTAGACCTCAAAGGTCTTAGGCTGGTCAGAATGGCTTACTTGATTTCTCTTGCAAGCCCAATCTCTTTAGAGTTGGGTTCCTGACAGTTCTATGAAAATTCAGTTAAAGCGGGCGGTGGGGCTCGAACCCACGACGTCCAGCATGGGAAGCTGACATTCTACCACTGAATTACGCCCGCGCTTAGTCTGTTTTACCTGCTTTTACTTTTTAGTTATGGCGGTCAAAAATGACTAGAGAAACATTATACAACAGTTTTGCGATTCTGAGTCAACTATTTTGAGAATTAAGTTTTGGTGGCCGATCGCCCAATACGCTTGGGTTAAGAAGCTAATTGCTCCGCGCGCGCATCAGTTAACTGATAATTGGCATAGTCTCTGCGATTGCTTTCCTTCGGATCGCTTACGCTAACGCGGGGACGCTCGCAATGACACGTTTCGCTAACCCGATCGCCATTAACCCGATCGCCCATCCCGACACAATTAGTAGGGTGCGTCAGTCGATCAAACCCAAATTTTGGTACTAACCTGAATACTGACGCACCCTACAGCTATGTTAACCCGATCGCCCCTCCAAACAAAAAAAAGTCCTGCACCAAAGGCAGGACACATACTTCTAATCTTCAGTCCGCGCAGGCGGACATCGTTTGTATAGCCGCGGTTTCAACCGCCGGGGCCATTGGAGAAAGTGAAGAAACGATCGCCCGATCGATCGCCCTCAACCGTTAAACAAAGCGCAAAGAAGTGCTGTCAAGGCCAAAACCAGAAACAGGTTGGACGATCGCGATCAATTCGTCAGCACCCGCAGTCTTCTTGAAAATAGCAGCACCCTCGGGCAATCCAGCCGGAGAAGCACCTAGCACGTAGGTGCTGGGAGCGCCTTGAAGTTGGAGGATATCGTTACTGGGGTTGTAGCCGACAATCAAAGCGTAGTCGCCAGCGCCAGTGCTGCTATCGATGCCGTCGTTGTAATACAAATCGGTGGCATTTCCCAGCAAGAAAGTATCGCTGCCATCTGCACCAATCAGCGTATCAACTTCGCCGCGTCCGGGATTAGCACCGGTAATCTCAACACCAACCAAGATATCGTTACCTTTTGTGCTGTAGAGGAAATCGTTGCCGCTACCGCCAAACAAGACATCATTATTTTCACCGCCGTACAGAGTATCGCTACCCTCGCCGCCGAGTAAAGTATTGTTGCCGAGTTCGCCGCCGAGGACATCGTTACCAGCGCCGCCAAATATCACATCGTCAGCTTTGCCGCCCAATGCCGTATCTGCACCGTCGCCGCCGACAAGGGTATCGTTGCCGAGGTTGCCAAACAAGAGGTCGTTGCCGACATCGCCGAATAAGCCGTCATCGCCTTTGCCGCCAAATACGATGTCGTCGCCGCCATTGCCTCCCACGGTGTCATTTCCAGCATTGCCATACAAGATATTGTTGGCTTCGCTGCCACCGATCGCGTCGTTGCCGCTGGTGCCCAAAACCTGCGGTAATTCGCTTGGTGCGGGCCGGTTGGTGAATGTGGGTGCGATCGACTGTGCGATCGACAGTGCAGTCGCGGGTGTGAAGGGTGGAGGTGTTGGTGTGGGTGTGGTTGCGGGTGTGGGTGTGGTTGCCGGTGTCGGTAGTCTTACGGGTATCGGTATTGTTACAGGTGTGGGTGTTGTTACCGCAGGTGTGGGTGTTGGTGTTGGTGTTGGTGTTGGTGTTGTTACCGGAGGTGTTGGTGTGGGTGTTGTTACCGGAGGTGTTGTTGTTGGTGCTTCTGGTAAATTGGCTGCGAGGATATCTGTACCCGAGAGGTTGCCCACAGTTTCGATGAAGCCTGCACCTTGGAGTGTCGGCGATGCACCGAAAAAGTCTAAAATCACCACGTCCTTAGCAGGGTCAGCGATTCCGTCTTGGTTGATGTCAATCAGCAAGCTAGTACCTTGTCGGCCCAAGCCTGTACTTGCCGATGACAGCGACAGCGCTAGACTAGGGCTGGTGCTGACAGTGTTGTCAAAATTAAGAAAGTCTAAGCGATTGATGCCACCTGTATCCTGAATTTGAATTGGATTCAGCCCTGAAGGCCGCAGCAAATAGCGATCGTTACCCGCACCGCCAGAGAGCGTATTTCCGCCAAATCCGGCAAAGAGCGTATCATCGCCAGCACCGCCTTCTACAATGCTATTACCGCTAGCACTGAGATAGTCATTGCCCGCACCGCCATCCAAGGTTGAAGAGAAATTTCCAAAAAGTGTGTCATCTCCATCGCCACCAGCGAGACTGCCAGTTGCACTGAGATAGTCATTGCCAGCACCGCCATCGAGGGTGTCAGTGCCATTGAAGCCACCAATCAGGGAGTCATTTCCCGCACCTCCACTGAGGCTGTCGTTTCCATCACCTCCTAGCAAGGTGTCATTGCCATCAAGTCCACTGAGGGTGTCATTGCCACCGAGGCCTGAGATGTTGTCATTACCGGCAGTGCCTATGAGGTTATCATTGCCCGGAGTGCCTGTGAGTGCACTGAGTCCGCCTGCTACGGTAGCCTCAGTGAGATTAGCTGCGAGGATCTGGCTACCAGAGAGGTTATTGATGGTTTCGATCAAGCCTGCACCTGCAACAGTCGGCGATGCACCGAAGAAGTCTAAAATCACCAAGTCATCCGTAGCTCTAGCTATCCCATCTCCGTTGGTGTCAATCAGCAGGCTAGTACCTTGTCGAGCTAATCCTAGCTTTCCAGGTGACAAGGATAGAGAAACCTCTGTGCCCGCTACGGAAAAAGTTCTAACGGAGAGTTGATCTGTGCCAGCGGTGTCCTGAATCTGACTTGATGCTCCACCGAATGGAGATACATAGCTATCGTTGCCTCCACCTCCTCGCAACACCATGCCGCCATCGCTACTGGAGGCAGTAAGCGTATCATCGCCAGCGCCCCCATCTAAGGTGTTATTTGAGGAGAAATTATCGCCATAGAGAAAGTCATTCCCCTCACCGCCAAACAGGCTGATGTTTTGACCATCTGCCCCAAGTACATCATCGCCAGTACCGCCATCTAAGATGCTATTGTTAAGACCTCTAAGATTGTCATTGCCTGACCCTCCATCCAGGGTACTTTTGCCAAAGCCACTGAGGATGTCATTTCCTGCACCCCCACTGAGGCTGTTGTCTCCTGCACCGCCATTCAGAGTGTCGTTGCCATCTAAGCCACTGAGGGTGTCATTGCCCTCAAGGCCTGAGATATTGTCATCGAGTGAGGTGCCGACGAGAATGTCATTTGTGGATGTACCGAGAAGTGTTGCCATCTTTTTTCCTGCTTATTTGTAACAGGCGAGGGCGATTTTGACATCTGCCCTAGACCCTATTTATTTATCAGGGCATCTTCCCAAAAATTATGCAACTTTTCAAAGTTTTTTTTGGTGCGACAAGTTTTGTTTTATTTGCGGCGAAAGATGTTATACTTACTACCTGCATATTTGAACGATCGCCCAAATCTGTATATACGCACCGATCAATGAAAAGAATTTAGATTTGGGCCAAGAGGACACGGCACTGCCGTTTCCCTACCCGGAGGATATCTGTAGGGACACGGCATTGCCGTCTCCTGATTTGCAGCGACACCGCAGTCGGACACTCAAGATGCTGTTTCCCTACCCGGAGGATATCTGTAGGGACACGGCATTGCCATCTCCTGATTTGGGGCGACACCGCAGTCGGACACGCCATTTATTTTTTACTAACGGTAAAATATTGTAGGTTTTTGTGGCCATACGCAGGGCGATTCCCTACGGGATAACTTCGCTTCACGGCTTTTTGGTATAGTAGAATTGTGACCTAATACAAATTACCTAAAGAGCGCGATCGGGAAATATGAATCAACAAATCCAAACAATTATCACAAAAACTCAGCAAGGTCTCAAAAAACTTTACGGCGAACAATTAGACAAAATTGTCCTCTTTGGCTCCCAAGCCAGAGGTGATGCTAGACCAGATTCCGATATCGATATCTTAATTGTCCTCAAAAATTCCTTTAACTACTCTCAAGAAAGCGATCGGATTAGTATTTTTATTGCCGAATTATGTTTAGAATATAATGTGCTAATTAGCTGTGCATTTGCCACGGACGAGCAGTTTCATCAGCACAATAATGGTTTCTTTCGCAACATTCGTAAAGAAGGGTTAGCGATATGACTCCAGAACAACAAAGACTACTGGAGAAAGCCAATAGAAGTTTGCAAGCAGCGAGAGAATTGAATAACTCCGGTTTTCCTGAATTTTCCACTTCCCGTGCTTACTATTCGATGTTTTATCTCGCCACAGCATTTTTAGAAGCTGAAGGACTATCCTATTCCCGACACTCAGCCGTTATCGCTGCTTTTGGGGAACGCTTCGCTCGCACTAATCGAGTTCCAGTAGAATTGCACCGCT
Source organism: Chroococcales cyanobacterium (assembly GCA_038260455.1). Taxonomy (GTDB): domain Bacteria; phylum Cyanobacteriota; class Cyanobacteriia; order Cyanobacteriales; family Microcoleaceae; genus Microcoleus. Next base: position 5,990 of record JBBSNU010000024.1, read on the forward strand.
ACCTAATTGATGCTCAAAGAACCCGTCTGAGAGCCGACTATAATGTCGATCCCAATATCACAGAAACCGATGCCGAACAACTGATATCGCGGACAGAATATTTTCTCAATTTTACCACAGATAATATTGATTCTCTGCCTCCACAATCTGGTTAAATGATAGGGAGTAGGTTTTAAGGATCGAAAACTTAATAACTTAAACACCTCCTACATTCCTCTCTCCTTTAAGTTGCGAGATCAAAGGAGGCAGAGCCTCCGGATCTGCATTACCAGGCAGAGCGAAAGTAACGAGCAATTGTAGATTTTTGTGGCCCTACGCAGGGCGATTCCCTACCGGATAACTTCGCTTCACGGCTTTTTGCCATCAAAAGGGCGATCGCATTTCGGACATCATTCTTCGCGCGATCGCGATTTATGCCCAACAAAACCCGTCCCACCCAACGACAAATCCTGCGTAAACAACCGCCCCAAAACATCGGTTAAAAGATATAATAGGAATGGGTAATTGGGAATTGGTGATTGATAATTGACAACCAGACATTCAAGAGCAATTTTCGTAGGGGCGGGTTCACCAACAATCTTTGATGAGTACCGAAAATTAATATAAACCCGCCCCCACCCAACGACAAATCCTGCGTACACAACCGCCCCAAAACATCTGGTGTGTCAGGGCGGGTTTATCAAGATTGTTTGTTACCCACAAATATCTTTGGTGAACCCGCCCCTACAGAAAACAGTTGACAGTTGACAGTTGACAATTGACAGTGGAAAGGGCAGTTATTAATAACTCTTGATTTTCTCTTTCTTCTCTTCTCTTTATTCGGCATCTTGCCCGCTCCAAATATGTAGTAACTAACTAATCTTCTCCTTAAATTTCTTGTGGAGTGGGCCGGAGAGCCCGCTCCAAATATGTAGTAACTAACCAATCTTAAGGTGCGTCAGGAAAAAAATATTAGTCAGTAGTCGCCAAATTCTCACCTGACGCACCCTACAATAAATAATGACTACTGCCAACTGTCAACTGTCAACTGCCAACTGCCAACTGCCAACTGTCAACTGTCAACTGTCAACTGACTACTGACTAACAACTTTCACCCGATCGCCATCCTTAAGATAACCCGCCCCAGAAACAACCACGCGATCGCCCGCCTTCAACCCTTTTTTAATCTCAACCTGAGCTTTCGTCAAATCGCCAACCGCGCCCCCAGAAATCTCCCCAACTACCACCCGCTGAGCCTGCACCTTGTCCTCGCCCACAAGCTTGTAAACAATAGAACTGCCGTCAGACTGCGGTAAAATAGCCTTAGCAGGAACTTTCAAACCTTGCTCCGTCGCCGTCGAAATCGAAGCGCGCAAAAACATTCCCGATCGCAAAAACTCGCTTGACGGCAAATCAATTTTCACCGTAGCTTGGCGATTTTGCGGGTCAACTAACGGCGAAATCTCTCGCACAGTTCCCGACAACTTAATCCGCTTGTCAGAATCAGAACTAATCTGCACCGCTGTTCCCGGTTCCACTTGCGAAATCTGAGTTTCCGGCACTTTCAATTGCAGTTCTAGCTTGTTTCCCCGAATAATCGAAAATAGTTTTTGATTCCCCGAAGAAACATCCCCAACACGACCAATTCTTTCAGAAACAATACCGCTGTCCGGCGCTCGGACGATCGTTTGTGAGAGTTGAGTTTCTAACTGTTGGATTTGGGCATCATTGCTGCGGACACTTGCTGCGTTGTTCCCCACATTTGCTCTAGCGCTGCTGACAGTTGCTGCCGCCGTATTCACCTTAGCGCGGGCACTGCTGAGGGCCGCTTGCGCCGTACCGATATTGGCTTCGCCATTAGCTACTTTAGCTTTAGCCGATCGCACTTCTTCCGCTGCTTTGTTCTGTTCTTCCAAAGCTTTATTCAAATCAGCCTTAGCCTTGTTCACATCTTGAAGAGCAGTTTCTCGCTGGGTTTTGCGCTGTTCCAAATCTTGCTGGCTGATTACTCCCTGCGCCGCCAAATTGGAAAAACGCTCTACATCTCTTTGAGCTTGAGTTAATTTAGCCTCGGCCGAAGCAATTCCCGCTTTAGCTTGATTCACGCCAGCTTTAGCTTGTTCGACACCGGCTTGGGCTTGGCCGACACCTGTTTTAACTTGCGCTAAGTCAGCGACGGCTTTTTCCACGCCAGCTTCAGCTTGTTCGACACCGGCTTGGGCTTCTTTTTTGCTTGATTGAGCTTGCTGCACCTGAGCTTGCGCTTGGTCTACCGTAGAATCGGCCGATTGTCCTTTCGCTACCGCTGCGGCAATTTGCGATCGCACCACCGAATCATCCAAAATCGCCATTACCTGACCTTTTTCTACCGCATCCCCTTCCTTCACCAAAACCTGCTGGATTTGCAAACCGTTGGTTTGCGGCAATACCGGCAGCAAATCGTAAGGGGCCACAGTCCCCGTCGCTTCCAGAGTTGGAGCCACATCGGCCGATTTCACAGGCGCGACTGTCACCGTTTGAGCGGCTGGGGCTGTAGCCGCTGCTGGGGCTGTAGCCGCCGGTTTCGCGCTCTTCTGGCCAGCAGTCAAGTGTACTGCTAGCAGGGTTGCAGCTACGCCAATCCCCGCGCCCGCCAACACCGTCGCCCATCTGATTCCTTTGCTGGGCCCAATTTCCGGCTCTTCTAGTTCCCCAAGTTCTGATTGTTCCCCATCCTCTGAAACTTCTCGGGCTATTTCTCGTTGATCCTCACCGGAAAAGTGCCAGCTAGAGCGGTCTGAGACTCCACTTTCAGGCGCGTGGGCTGTTGAGTTTCTGTCGCGCCCGCTCTGCACGGGGAGAAGCGGTTGCTTTTCTTCCGCTTCTGAAAAAACTTGATTGGTCACTGTAGTTCCTCCCGCCGGTTTTAACCTTTGGTTTTTTTATATTGTAAAGAAAGATTGCAGTTTTTAGATTTAGTTTATTTTAGCCGAGGGTGCGAGCAATGTCGCGTCCTCCTTTTGGGTGAGTGTGAGGTGATTTCACTTGACCGCTGGCCGATCGATCGCGGGAGAGTGCGATCGACATTTAATTCGCCCAGGGTTCCTCACCCAGTATTATTAGCGTGATTTGGGGCCTGCGGGCGATCGGGCCAGCCCTGTCTGTCCCACAGCGGTTTTCCCGTCACCAACTCATCAATCCTCACAGAATTAAGCCTAATTTTGAACAAATTATTGCTAAAATCAGGCACATCGGCTAAAAAGTTGTACCAGTTTAATTGACAAAAATTACAATGAACAGTGTTTTTTCTCCCGTCCAACAGTTGCTAATTACTTGGTTGCTAGTGCTAGTAACGGGATGGTTTACCCTAACTGCGATCAGCTATGTTGGGGAACTGGTCAGCATTTTAGTGACAGCCGGACTGATTGCATTCTTATTAAATTATGCCGTAGCAAGACTGCAAGTATTTTTGCCGCGGGGAGTAGCTGCTGCGCTCGTTTACTTAGTTGCGGGTTTGCTAGTATTAGTAATTGGTCTAACTATTGTACCGCCAGTGTTCACCCAAGCGAGCCAGTTGGGGGTGAGATTCCCGGACTTGCTGGAGTCGGCGCGGCAGCAGTTAGGTGAATTTCAAACATGGAGTGCCGATCGCAATTTGCCCTTTGACGTGCAAATATTGGAGCAGCAGTTATCAGCGAAAGTACAGGAGCAAGTACAGGCGATCGCAAGTACAAGTTTAGGTTTAGTCGTAGGTACTTTTAACTGGTTTATCGACTTAATCTTTATCGTGGTCATTTCATTTTATATGCTCTTAGACGGCAAAAGAGTGTGGCAGGGTTTGACCAGCATTTTTTCCCCAGATATTCGCTATGTGTTAACCGAAACTTTGCAGCGAAACCTCCAACGATTTGTCTCGGGACAGTTGCTGCTGGGACTATTTATGGCGATCGCACTAACTCTCGCTTTTTCGTGGCTGCAAGTTCCGTTTTTTCTGTTGTTTGCCGTGTTTATCGGATTGATGGAAGTAATTCCGTTTATCGGAGCGACGCTGGGCATTGGAGCAGTTAGTATAATTGTAGCATTTATCGATTGGTGGCTGGCGTTGCAAGTGTTGGCAGTGGCGATCGGGCTCCAACAAATCAAAGACAATTTAGTCGCCCCCCGAATCATGGGGAATCTCACCGGATTGAGCCCAGTAATTATTTTTACAGCTCTGCTCTTAGGAGGTAGAGTAGGAGGATTGTTAGGAGTTATCCTGGCAATTCCCCTAACTGGCGTTGTCAAAAGTATAGTAGAAATCTTACTCAATCCCAAATTACCTCCCCAAACAGGCTCGTTTTTCTATAATCCTTTTAACGGCGAGGAATTGAGTCAAACAACGGATAATGAAACTAAAATAATTTTGGTTGCCGATGAAGAAAAATAGTCTAAGGTTCGTAGTAAAAATTTCAGTCCGTAAAATTTTTATTCCTCACGAATTCAGCCCTTGCTACTGATTTATTTAAGAAGGACTAAAGTCCTCACTACGAACCTTTTAAGAAAGACTTGCATTGCTCGTTACCAGGCTCTGCCTGGTAATGCAGATCCGGAGGCTCTGCCTCTCTTTCTCTTTACCTCGCTGCTTGGGGAAACAGAGGATTGTGACGGGAGCATCTCAGTTTTGCAAAAAGGATTTTTTTATAGTGCGAGCGTCCCCGCTCGCGTATTGTACGCAGGAGCGAGCGGGGACGCTCGCACTATAAATGCAAAACTGAGATGCTCCCATTGTGGCAGATGTTTAAGTTATAAAATCTTCGTTCCTTAAGAACGACTAAATTCCTCATTACGAATCTTTTGAAAAGGACTAAAGTCCTCACTACGAGCCCACTTAAAATCTCAAACCTAAAACTTATGAAATGGTGGCAAAATCTTAGAAAAAATCCTCTGGCTCGGCTGGGAGCAGTGGTATTGTTAATTTTTTATACAGTCGCATTTTTCGCCGAATTTGTGGCCCCCTACGACCCCTACGACTCTCAATTAAACGGTTCATTGTTGCCGCCGACTCAGATTTATTTAATCACCAAAGACGGGCGATTTATCGGGCCTCACGTTTATCCGACGACTCAGGGCCCCGTGGATGTGAATACGGGCGCTCGCGAGCTAATTGTAGACTGGCAAAAACCCTCTGCTGTCGGTTTATTTGTCAAAGGTTCTCCCTATAAATTTTTAGGAATTTTACCTTTAGATATCCACTTGTTTGGCACCACAGGAGAAGCCAAAATCAACATTTTAGGCACAGATGAACAAGCTCGCGATCAATTCACCCGCCTAGTACACGGTAGCCGAATTAGCCTCAGCATCGGTTTAGTTGGCATCGCAATTTCTTTCCCCTTGGGATTGTTAATCGGAGGAATATCCGGTTATTTCGGCAGTTGGATTGACAGTATATTAATGCGCTTCGCCGAAGTATTGATGACGATTCCCGGACTGTATTTATTAGTAGCCCTAGCAGCAGTCCTCCCTCCCGGATTAACAAGCGCTCAGCGATTTATATTAATTGTGCTGATTACTTCATTTATCAGTTGGGCGAGTTTAGCACGGGTAATTCGCGGTCAGGTACTGTCAATAAAACAGCGAGAATTCGTGCAGGCGGCGCGGGCTATGGGCGCGAATCCAATTTATATTATTGTCCGCCACGTTTTGCCACAAACTGCAACTTATGTAATTATTTCTGCTACTTTGGCGGTGCCGGGTTTTATCGTGGCGGAGTCGGTTTTGAGTTTAATTGGCTTGGGAATTCAACAGCCAGATCCTTCTTGGGGAAATTTGCTATCCCTGTCTACTAATGCTTCAATTTTAGTGTTGCAGCCTTGGTTGGTTTGGCCTCCGGCGACACTGATTATTTTGACAGTTTTGGCGTTCAATTTATTGGGGGATGGGTTGCGGGATGCTCTCGATCCGAGAAGCATTCAAAGGTAATTGGTACTTGGTGATTGGTAATTGGAAATTCAAATATTTGTAGGGGCGGGTTTTTCCACAATCTACGCATCTAAACAAATAATCTCAAAAACCCGCCCCCGCCCCACTGTAAATCTACATCTACATTTTTTGCATTGTATCGCCCGTCTTGGTTGATGTAGATTATTAGCGGTGTGGGGGCGGGTTTATTTATCTTGTTTGTACTGATTAGATATTGTCGAAAAACCCGCCCCTACGGAATTATACCAATTACCAATGACCCATTACCGATTACCCATTACCGATTACCAATTACCCATTACCCATTATTGATTTAACTATTGACAGGTAAGCGGATGGTAAAAGTAGAACCAACGCCGACTTGACTGTTTACTGAAATATTGCCGCCCATCATTAAGCAAAAACGCTGGCTGATTGCTAGTCCCAAACCTGTGCCGCCGTACTTGCGCGTGGTAGAAGCGTCTGCTTGGGTAAAGGGTTGGAAAATGTGCTGCAATTGGTCTGGATTCATCCCAATTCCTGTATCTGTACAATTAACAACTAAAAATTCTTTAGAGGAATTTGATTGGGCATAATTTTCTGCAGTTTCAGAATTGTTTTCTGGTATCGCTTCGCTGTTTTTGGCGGCGCTTTCTCGGCTGGCGGTGAGGGTAATTGTACCGTTTTGAGTGAATTTGGCTGCATTGCTTAGCAAATTTAATAAAATTTGTCGCACTTTGGTAATGTCACCGTTCATGGTGCCAAAATTGGTAATTTGCTGTAAATTTAAAGTGTTCTTATTTTTTTCAATTAGTGGGGTGGCGGTGTCGGCGACTTCTGCAATTAAGGCTGCGATGTCGAAGGTTTCTAAGTAGAGATCCATGCGACCGGCTTCGATTTTAGAAATGTCGAGAATGTCGTTAATTAGTGACAGCAAGTGTCGGCCGGATGTGCGGATTTTGTCTAAATCTGGGGTGAGTTCGTCATAACCTAATTCTTCGGTTTCTTCTTGCAGCATTTCGCTGTACCCGATGATGGCATTGAGGGGTGTTCGCAGTTCGTGGCTCATGTTTGCCAAAAATGCGCTTTTTGCGGTGGAGGCGGCTTCGGCTGCTTCTAGGGCGACTTGCAAGGCGTTTTCAAAGATTTTGCGATCGCTAATATCCTCGACGCTACCTTCATAGTAGAGTACCTCGCCGTCGGTGCTGCACACTGCACGGGCGCTTTCAGAAATCCAAATTATGCTGCCGTCAACGCGGTAAACTTCTGACTCAAATCCTGATATTTGTCCGAATTCTTGCATCACTTGCATAAACTTCTCGCGCTGCTGAGGATTGACGTAAGCTTGCTGTCTGATGTTTGTGAGATTTGATGTCAATTCTTCGGGAGTTGCGTAGCCGTAGATGCGGGCTAAAGCTGGGTTTACGCTTAAGAATCGGCCTTCTAGGGTTGTTTGAAAAATGCCTTCGACTGCGTTTTCAAAGATGCTGCGGTATTTTTGTTCTGCTTGACGCAGTGCGTTTTGTGTACGATCGCGATCGCTAGCTTCGATCGCCAATGATACCAAATCTGCCAGGGAAGCAGCAAAATTTTGCTCTTCTAATGTCCAGTTGCGAACACTTCCCACCTGTTCGATACAGATGACTCCGACTGTTTGGCCTCCCAGTCGCACCGGCGCATCTAAGGTGGATGTGGTGCCATTTTCTGCAAAGTAAGATGTCGCTAATTCTCTGGTTCTCATGTCTGAGAGAGCGTCGTCGGCTGCGATCGTCCGGTCTTCTTCCAAAGCTTTAAAATAAGCTGGATAGTCTGCTGCGGCGAGTTCGACACCCTGGGAGTGCTGCTGGTTGCTGCACCAAAATTGGTCGAGACATTGCAGTTTCGAGCGGCCCTCGTCGTACAACCAAGCTCCTGCTCCTTCTGCATCTAAGGTACGAGCGGCAGCTTCGGTGATTTGCCTCAAAGCTACTTGCAAATTGCCTCGATACAGCGCTTTATTTCTGGCTAATTCTACCAAAACTGTATTTTGTTTGAGCAATTGTTTTTGCCTCATCCGCCGGAGGGATTCGGCTCGCTTATTTTCGGTAATGTCGCGGGCCACCAAAATTACGGATGCTTCTGACAGCGGCGAAATGCTGGCGGCGAAACAAACTTCGCGGTCATCAATGGTTAAATCGTACTCGATGCTGACAGTTTGCTGAGTCTCTAAAGCTGTTCGGATATGGTTGATAAAATTGTCCGCTGTAGCTTGCGGAAACAGTTCTTTCAGAGTTTTGCCTACTAATTCTTCGGCTGGTTTGTATAGCAGAGACATATTTGTGGGCGCGATTTTCAAGTGGCGACCTGTGGCATCCAGAACTATAATTAATTCATTCATGGCTGCAAACAAAGCCCGCAATTCTGCTTCGGTGGCTTCGAGTTCGGCCGTCCGCTCTGCTACTCGCTGTTCTAAACTAGAGTTGGTTTGTTCTAGGGCAACAAAAGACGATCGCAATTGTCGGGCCATCTGGTTGAAAGACTGAGCTAAAAGGCCGAGTTCGTTGATGCCTTTGACTTCGACTTCGCCATCTAATTCCGAGGATGTGAAGTCGGAGGATTCGGACATTTTTGTTAATGCTTTGGAAGCTTCTAGCAATCGGGTAATCGGTTGGACAACCCAGCGAGAGGTGAAGATTCCCAGGACGATCGCCAGTATGAAGGCAAAAAAGCACAATAAGATAGTTGTGCGAGTGTTGGCGTTAATTTGCTCCATAAAGTCGGCTTCCGGGATGACCACTACAATCAGCCAATCGAGGCCGCGGCCGTCTTGCAGGGGAGCCACCGTAATGAATTGACGTTTGCCGTCTATATCGAAGGTAAACTGTCCTTGGCTGTTAATTTGTGTAAAACTGCCAAATTGTTTTTGCAAGTATGTGGATGCCGATCGAACGAGCAAATTTTTGCTTTGTGTCGCCAACAGCCGTTTTTGTCCGTCTTTGGTGGTGACAAAGGGCAGTTCGTCTGTGGAACTGGCGACTATTTCCCCGCTGCGTTCGATCGCAAAAACTTGTCCCGACGGGCTAATTTTGATTCTTTTGAGAAAATCGCTGATTTGAGAAAGAGTCAGGTCAATTGCCAGAACTCCTTGCAGGCTGCCCGTTTGGTTGTAGATTGGCATCACCGGAGTAATCCCCAGAACTGGCGCTGCGGTGAAGACGTATATCGGAGACCAAGTGGCTTTTCCTGACTGTTTGGCAGCTTTGTACCAGGGTCTTATACGGGGGTCGTAGGGGGCGGTTTGGATTAGCTCTGTGCGATTTCCCTGGCTGTCGAGGCGATAAATTTGGCGGTTGGGAGCGGTTGATTCGTCTCTGATGTATACTAAGTCTTCGGCTTCGCGTTTGAGCAAGAGGAATTTGCCCTGTTCGTCGCCGTAGTAGATGGTTGTAGTTCGATCGCTCAGCTTGGTCTGGTTCCACAAATAGCGCTCTAAATTGGCGAAGTCTTCCGGGTCTAAGTTTCCCGAGGCGATCGCAGCACTGTTCATTTGCAGAAACAGATGAGACACATCTCCAAAACTGCGGAAATTTTCTTTAGTCCTAGCTGCGACTTCCAAGCTCAACCTGGTAGCAAGGTTATTGACAGCTTTCTGGCTGTTGCGAAACGACAGCCATCCCGTCACGCCGACTGCTACGGAGATTTGCACCACCAGGGGTATCAACAAAACTAGGCTCAGTGACATCTTGGGCGAGCTTTTCATCAGACGACTGCTCAGACTTTTCAATAACATCAATATTCTTGCACTTACCCGGTTTGCGTATCGTTTTTCGATTAAAAGATGCCCTAGATATTATAAATTATCAAGTTGCACACCAATAGTGAAGTGCCGTGGCCTGCCGCTCAAAACGGGAGCATCTCAGTTTTGCAAAAAGCATTTTTTTTATCATAGTGCGAGCTGTCGCGAGCTCGCGTATTGTATAACTCGCGAGCGGGGACGCTCGCACTATAATGCAAAACTGAGATGCTCCCCTCAAAACTTGGTTGAGGTTTCAAGAGCTACTGTAAAAAATTATAATATTAGTCGTGCCATTAATTGTGTGAATGTGCCGATCGCTCTGGAGACTCGCGGCCCAAAACTCACACCCGATTAAACATAATACAACAGCAGGCAAGCTCCGAGCCCTTAATTTATCAGTCAGTCCCAATTATTATTTAACCTCAAACCTCAAATTGTCTAAAATCTAAAATTGTCTCATTTTCTCCGGGTGCCGGTCGCCAGCCTTGCCGCTGCTGAATAAAAATTTGATTCTAAATTTTTCTACAATGCCATCACAAATGTAAGTTATTTGACAATCCTCTGTTAAAAAATTTGCTATTAATAAAATAAGCGGGCCAAATCCCGATCGCGCAAAAAGAGGTTGAACAGTTGACAGTTGACAGTTGACAGTTGACAAACGGACGATAGCTTGCGCCCCGCTCCGCTACGACCTTTTAGCAAAACAATACTTCTGGAGGATGACATGAACTATACATTTGAACTCCTGGGCGTATCTCCAACTTTATCATTTTTTAACCAGCAGCAGGAATTGCTGCAACAACAGGAACCGTCCGGTGTAGAATACTTGGGAAACCGGAAGTGCACTCTCGATTCCTTTGTGGCATCCGTAGAGATAATTTCTCCCTATCGCGGCTGGGATGTCGATCGAGTCGTAGACAC
>JBBSNU010000025.1:0-16396 GCA_038260455.1 Chroococcales cyanobacterium
AACCACCTTTTGGGCTGTCAGCTTCTTTCAATTCCCTTGATGTCAACGGCTGGAATTATTGTAGATTTAGCAAGCATTTATGACAGAACTACTGTTGTCTCTTGCTATCCGTTAACTGGTAGGGCTGATGCAGATTTGGCCAAAGGTTGGAATCACATAGTAGGGGCGAGAGAATGCACTCCTCAAACTTGTGCATTTCGAGATTACTTACTGTGGCTAATCTACCGAACAGGATATCAAACCTAAAATCTCGAATCTAAAATCTCACTCGCCATGACACGTAACTCAGCCAAAATTATTATTAGAAATAAAGCTTTCGAGTGGGGAAAACGCACTTATTTAATGGGTGTTTTGAATATTACCCCTGACAGTTTTAGCGACGGCGGCGATTTCTATACCAGAGAATCTGCTTTAGCGCAAGCTGAAAATCTGGTAAAATCTGGGGTAGATATTATTGATATTGGCGGTCAATCTACGCGGCCCGGTGCAGCGGAAATATCCTTAGAACAAGAGATCGACCGCGTTATACCTCTGGTACAAATACTGAGGCAAAAAGCCGAGATATTTGGCTCAGTTCCGATTTCTGTCGATACTACCAGAGCGCAGGTTGCTAAAGCTGCGGTTGAGGCGGGAGCTGATATTGTCAACGATATTTCGGGAGCAACTTTTGACTCGGAAATGCTGTCAACCGTTGCTCAGTTGAAAGTTCCGATAATTTTGATGCACATTCGGGGAACTCCCCAGACGATGCAAAAATTAACTGACTATCGGGATTTAATAGGGGAAATTGGGGAATTTTTAGAGTATCGAATTGCAGCAGCAGTTGCTGCGGGAATTGACAAATCTCAGATAATTATCGATCCTGGTATTGGCTTTGCTAAGACTTACAGTCAAAGCTTGGAAATTCTGCGAGAGTTGCAACAATTCCGTGTTTTGGACTGTCCGATTTTAGTCGGAGTATCGCGCAAAAGCTTCATCGGTCAGATTTTGCAGCAGCCGGAAGCTAAACAAAGAATTTGGGGGACAGCGGCGGCTTGTACAGGTGCGATCGCAAATTTGGCAGATATCTTGCGAGTTCACGATGTCAGAGAAATGCACGATGTTTGTCTGGTGGCCGACGCTATCTTCAGAAATCAATCTTGAGAAGTGTTACTATCGATAACTTTTATTTCCCCGCCCTCAGAATGAATCACATCGGGCATAGAACCCATCAGCTCGCCCAGAGCTTCGCTCATGCTCCTCGGATCCATAAACAGAATTTTGGCATTGTCGCTTTCGCCTAATTTTTGTTGAGCGTCTAAGTATTTTTCGGTTACTAAGTAATTCAAAACTTGCTTGCTATTGGGATTGGAGTCTAAAGCTTCAACTAAGAGCCTCATGTACTCCTTAGTACCGATCGCCTTATTGACCATTGCTTGCCACTCGCTCTTGGTAGCCCGCTCTTCTTCCATAGCTTCTTGCACCCTTTTCGGAGGTGTAATGCTTTGAATTTCTACGCGAATTACTTTGACGCCCCAAGTTTCGGTAGCTTCGTCCAACTTCTTGAGTAACTTTTTATTCATGTCATCTCGGGAACCCAAGATGTCTTGCATGGGCAATCGACCAATTTCGGCGCGGAACGTAGTTAAAACTAAGTTGGCGATCGCATTTTCAATTTGATCGATTCCATAATAAGCTTTCTGCAAATTCACAACCCGCCAATACACAACGGCATCGACCTCAAGGGCCACATTATCTCCCGTGATTGCTGACTGAGGTTTAATATCTAAAACTCGTTCGCGGCTTGTGTCCACGCAGACGACTTTTTCGACCAAGGGACTGATAAAGTGGAATCCGGGCTTGAGGGTGCGCTTGTATTGACCCAAACGTTCGACTAAAGCTTCATCCCCGCCGCTGACTATTTTTACGCTTGAGTTAACAGCGTAGCCGAGAATGAGCGCAAAGAGCATGGTGAGAATAGACTGCCCCATTTCTACTTTCCTGCTAAGGTTGACTGAGAATCGATCGGAAATATAATCTAATTTAACTCAAAATCAGCCGCACAGTGCTAAAATATCACGACTGTTAATAAGTCCTAACAGTTACTCATATTACCTCGGACTTAATGTGCCGGACTTAACGTACCCGATTTGACCGCAGGATATCAACAACACATTTTCCACAAAAATGAAAAACGATCGAGAGTTTCGCTTGTTCAAACCTTTGAAGTGGATCGCCCCAAGCATTTTGGCGGGTGCAGGAATCTGCCACATTGCAGTGGCCCAACCGGTACAAGCTGAACCAATCGCCCTGCAACTCTCGCAAAACTTGCAGTCGCAGAACTCGCAGCCACCGCGCCGGGGGCCTGCCGTGCGCGAAGTTATATCCTACGAAATGAAGGGAGACGAACTCAGGATTTGCAAGCAGCAAGGCAATTCCGAGAAAAAGTGCGAAGTTGTAGGTAAAGGCTACACGGTGGGTTTGAGAACTGCCAACGACCTCTACGGTCAAGGAAATCTGGTCAATGCCGAAGTTTTGTACCGACAAATAATCGCTCGCTATCCGAAACAAGCTGATACTTATTATAAGCTGGGAAATCTGCTTTCCGGGCAAGGTAAAATGAGCGATGCGATCGTCCAATTCCAAAAAGCAGTTGAAGTCAACCCGCAGCACGCCAAAGCTTACAACGATTTGGGCGTGGCGATGGCAAGTCAAGGGCAGTTGCCAGAGGCGATTTTGCAGTGGAGACAAGCAGTTAAAATTAACGATCGATATCCCGATGCTTTAAACAATTTAGGAGTCGGTTTGTACCAGCAAGGAGAAAAGGAAAAGCAAGCCGAAGCAGTAGCCAGTCTCAAAAAAGCTAAGGAGTTATTTATCAAGCAGGGCAGAACTCAAGCGGCGACTAGAGTCGATCGAATTTTGGAAGAAATGAATTCGCAGTCTAGCGGTTCCTAAATTACAAAAGTTCGTAGTGCGGTTGGGCGAGTCCGCTCTTTAGTTGCGTCCTGGAGTCCGCACTACGAAACATTTTTGGGAGCATCTCAGTTTTGCAAAAAGGATTTTTTTTATAGTGCGAGCACCTCAAGAGCTCGCGTATTGTACAACTCGCTCTTCGGGGACGCTCGCACTATAAATGCTTGCGCTGAGATGCTCCCACATTTTTGCCGATCGTAAAACGCTCTAAAAACCAGATTTTACAGCATTTCCCTCAAAACCTGTAAAATCACATCTCCGTCCACTCGATCGCTCACAGCAGCCTCGCCCAAACGCACCGGCAGCACAAACCGCACCTTACCATCCTGCACCTTCTTATCCAGTTGCAAAGTATTCAAAATCTCCTCAACATCCACACCAGCAGGCAACTTGGCAGGCAAACCCGCTTTTTCAATCAAAGCAGACTGGCGGCGATCGCACTCAGCATCCCACATACCCAACTCCACAGCCAACCGGCTAGACGCAGCCATGCCAATTGCCACACCTTCCCCGTGATTGATTACCTTGTAATTCGTCAAACTTTCCACAGCATGACCGATCGTGTGACCGTAATTCAAAATCGCCCGCAAACCAGATTCCTTCTCGTCCTTGCTTACCACATCAGCCTTAGCTTGACAAGACCTGCTCAAAATTTCAGCCAACAAATCCGCCTTCACATAGCGCATTTGATCCAAACGCTTGCAATTCTCCAACTTCCCGAAAAGTTCAGCATCCCAAATCACCCCGTACTTAATCACTTCCGCCATCGCCGAACGAAACTCCCGCGCCGGCAGAGTTTTGAGCAAGTCCGGGTCAATCAAAACCAAACGCGGCTGGTGAAAAGCCCCGATTAAATTTTTCCCCAAAGGATGATTTACCCCCGTTTTCCCGCCAATAGAAGCATCAACCATCGCCAGCAGCGAAGTCGGAACCTGCACCACATTAATTCCCCGCAGCCAAGTCGCAGCCGCAAAACCCGTCATATCCCCAACTACCCCGCCGCCCAAAGCCACCATTGTCGAGGAACGTTCCAAGCGATTGGCCAAAGCCGCACCGTAAATCTTCTGGATCGAATTTAAAGTTTTGTACTGTTCTCCCGGTGGTAAAATGCAGCTACTGACTTCCAGACCGGCAGATTCGAGGGATGCTGTTGCTCTTTCGCCGTATTGCCGAAAAATCGACTGATTCGAGACCAGCAGCACTTTTTTACCCAAATTTATCTCGCCCATCCGACTGCCGAGTTCGTCTAAACCGCCCGATCGCACGCAAACATTGTAAGATTGCGGCCCCAAGTCAACTTTTATCACTGAGTGCATATTTATTGATTTTAGATATTAGATTATAGATTATAGTTCTTAGTGTATGTCTTCTTATTGATTGTTTGGGAGAAATTGCAATGAGTCTTACCGGAGCAATAGCTTATTTTGGGATTTTCGGCGGCATGGTCGGCTTGGCGACAGTGCTGATGTTTGGTCTGCGGGCTGTCAAACTCATCTAATTTACTAACTTCGATGTAAAAACCAGAACATTAAACTTCTGGTCAAACGTGCGATCGGACGAAGTATTCGTGCAAAAAATCTTGAACTTTTTCTCTAGATTGAGCCCGCCAATACTTCGGTCGATCGAACAATTAGACAATAATTTTAATATAGCCATTCTCAAAAAGATTTTAGATTTTAGATTTTAGATTGAGGTATCGATCGCTCAATACCTCATCTTTCACTCGAACAGCTATAAGCAATTAACCAGATTTGATATATCGTGTTTTTAGATTTTGAGGATTTATCGAAAATAGTCGGAAAGCGGAAAACTCAGCGACTTGAGCCTCGGAGACGAAAGCAACACTGGCGGTTTTAACCGCCGTGAATATTTCTTAATTCTTAATATTTGAAGACTACGAAAGACCTTAAGATATAAATAAGGAGGTGAGTAAGATTGCTGACAAACTACATCTATAAGTTACGCCCTAATCAAACACAATGTTTGAAAATGGCAAATTGGATCGATATGTTGAGAAGCCATTTCAACTGGTGTCTAAACGACAGAATCACCCAATACAATCAGCAGTTCATTGAGGGTGATTATTGCGATATCAGAACTCAAAGTGAAGCCTGTCCGCTAACCAGCTTTGTGAGTAAGAGTGGCGCAACAGGTAATCCTTGGAAAGACTCGAAGTTTGACAAAGAAGGTAAAACTAGAAATCCGCGCCGTAGTGCGGGAGACATTCAGATCACAGCATTGCCAGAATTGAAGATTGCTAGACCTTGGTACGGCGGGATAGACTCAACAGTTTTACAACAGAATGTTAAAAGGTTAGATGCCGCTTACAAGAACTTTTTTGAAGGTAGAGGCTTTCCCAAAGTTAAGAATCGCAGTAATTTTACATCCTTCACTTGCGTGATGGGCATAAAATTACAAGGCAATAAAATCTACCTACCGTCTTTAGGTTGGATGCGATTTTACAATTCCCGTCCCATCCCAGACGGGTTCACCATCAAGGCTTGCACGGTTAGAAAACGCCAGAATGGTTGGTATATTTCCATCAGAATAGAAGATAAATCTGTACCTGAATACAGTGCTAAACTTCTTGGTAATAATCCCAAAGTAATAGGGTGCGATTTAGGAATCACTAAGCTGGTTCACCTTTCTGATGGACATCAAATCGAGAATCCCAAATTTGCAACTACTAAAAAGGCTAAGCGGACTCTGAAAATTAGACAGAGGCGAGTTAGCCGCAAAGTTAAAGGTAGCAAAAAACGTAAAAAAGCGGCTATCAGAGTTGGGCGATTTCATCAAAAGATTGGCGATAAACGCCAAGCGCATCAATGGAAAACTGCTAATAAAATTGTGTCTCGCAACGTTGATGTGATGGCCCTGGAAGATTTAAACATTTCTGGGATGATGCGCCGATGTAAAGTGAAAACTGACGAGAGAACTGGGAGGTTTCTTAAGAATGGGCAATCCAGAAAGAAGGGTTTGAATCGTTCTATCTCTGATGCAAGTTGGGGTGATTTAGTTCTGAAGGTTGAGTATCTAGCTGTGAAGCAGGGCAAAAATGTAATTAAAGTTAATCCCAAACACTCTAGTCAAGAATGTAGAAATTGCGGTCATACTGAAAAGTCCAATCGAAATGGTGAAAAATTTATCTGTTCGGAATGTGGCTATCACGAACACGCCGATATTGGTGCTGCTAAAACCATCAAAGATCGAGCTTTAAAAATAGTACGTGGGCCAGGACGCGAAACTTGGTGCTAGTCATCTAAACGCCCAAAAGATATCACCACGCTCTTTGAGCAAACGTGGTGAGTTTGGGAACCCTAGAAATAGGGATATTAAGGTTGCAAAATCTTAAGAATCTCAGTCGCTTTAGCGCTGAGAGTGTCAAACTTCTGATACCTGAATAACTAAAAACAATGACGAAAAAATCATCTGGGTTAGGAACATTCGGGGGTGTCTATACGCCGTCAGTTTTGACGATCCTGGGCGTAATCATGTATCTGCGCTTTGGTTGGGTTGTCGGGAATGTGGGCTTGGTGGGAACGTTGATTATCGTCACCCTCTCCACCAGCATTACCTTTTTAACCTCCCTTTCGATCGGCGCGATCGCCACCGATCGCGTCGTTCGAGTCGGCGGAGCTTACTATATGATCGGTCGTTCCCTAGGGTTAGAAATTGGCGGTGCTGTAGGCATTCCCCTTTATCTAGCCCAAGCCCTCTCGGTAGCCCTCTACACCCTCGGGTTTGCTGAAAGTGTTGTAGCAACCTTCCCGCAACTCAATCAGTTGTACGTAGCGTTGATTACAACGGTATTGGTCGCAGTATTGGCCTTGACTTCCGCAGAAATCGCCATTCGCGCTCAGTACGTAATTATGGCAGCGATCGTCCTTTCCTTGATCTCCCTCCTATTGGGCAACCCCTTAGATGTCCCCAACCCACAGATGTTTGAGACTCCAGCTTCCGGGGAACCCTTTTGGGCAGTATTTGCGGTATTTTTTCCTGCCGTGACAGGGATTATGGCTGGGGTGAGTATGTCGGGAGATTTGCGAGATCCCAGTCGATCGATTCCCGTGGGCACGCTAGCAGCCGTAGGCACCGGATATTTGATCTACATGGGATTACCATTGCTTCTGGCTATGCGGGCAGATACCCAGAGTTTGCTCGACAATCCCCTGATTATGAAACAAATGTCTCTGTGGGGCCCAGCAATTTTGTTAGGCGTGTGGGGAGCAACCTTGAGCAGCGCCCTAGGTAGTCTTCTCGGCGCACCCCGCGTTTTACAAGCCTTAGCTAGGGATGGGATTTTTCCTCGGTGGTTGAGCTTTCTCGGCCAAGGAAGCGGCGCGGGTGATGAGCCGCGCATCGGGACAGCAGTAACTCTGGGAATTGCAACCGCGACGGTTTGTATCGGCGAGTTAAACCTGATCGCCCCCGTGCTGACAATGTTTTTCCTCACCACCTATTTAGTTCTCAACGTCTCCGCCGGGATAGAAGCATTTTTGCAAAGTCCCTCGTTTCGCCCCACCTTTCGCGTCCATTGGTCTCTATCTTTTTTGGGGGCTTTGGGTTGTTTGGCGGTCATGTTTTTAATTGATGCTGTGGCCACCGTCATCGCTGGAATTATTGTCCTGGCGATCTATTTCTGGCTGCAACAACGAGAATTGATCTCTGCCTGGGGAGACGTGCGACGGGGCCTTTGGCTGGCTATTTTGCGCTTTTGCTTGTTTAAATTGGGTACAGATGAAGACACTAAAAACTGGCGACCCCATATTTTGGTACTATCTGGTGCGCCAACCAAACACTGGTCGTCGATCGAACTGGCTGATGCGTTTACCCACAACCGAGGACTGATTACAGTTGCCACCATTCTGCCGATCGGCTCTCGGAATTTAGCCCAACAAACCCAGTTACAAGCCACTATCCGGGATTATCTCGAACGGAGAAACGTTCAAGCCCTCGTGCGCGTTTTCATGGCAAGCGATCCTTTTGTAGGTGCCCAGCGATTGATCGAAGCCTACGGGTTGGGGTCTTTGGTTCCCAATACAATTCTTCTGGGGGATAACGAAAGTCCAGAACGGCGATCGGGATACTGTGAGAGCATCGCTGCGATTCACGCCTGCGGCCGCAGCATCGTTATTTTGCGAGAAAATCGCGATCGAGGGTTTGGGGCACGCCGCCGCATTGATGTCTGGTGGGGTGGACTGAAAGCTAATGGTAGTTTGATGCTATTGTTGGCCTATTTATTACGCACAGAAATCGATTGGCGAGAAGCTACCATTAATCTAAAATTAGTGGTGAAAGACCAGAATGCTGCTCGCAGTGCCCAAAGCAATCTCGCCCGCGCGATCGCAGATTTACGCATCGAAGCGCAGCCACAAGTGTTAGTAGCCGACGGAAGATCCTTTCATCAGATTCTCCACGATTCTTCGGAAAAAGCAGACCTAATTTTCTTAGGAATGGCTGTCCCTGGAGACACCCAAGATTACATTCAATACTATGAAAATTTGCAGAACATGGCGAAAGGATTGCCCACAACTCTCTTTGTGCTGGCAGCTCCTAATTTTGCCTTTGAAGAAATCTTGAGTGATAGTCTTTGAACTAGGAGCATCTCAGGCTTTGAAAAAACAATTGTTTATGATTGCTCGTTGCTCGTTACTTTCGCTCTGCCTGGTAATGCAGATCCAGAGGCTCTGCCTCTCTTTACCTCACCACTTCTGGAAAAAGAGAAGTGTGGCAGATGTTTAATATCAAGTGCCGTCGATTGACCATAATACATAGGCCATAGAAAGGGTTTTTGAGATTGTCAATTTTTGGCTATTGTTGGTGAAAAGAGCCCTTACCATATTATATCGTCTCCGATCGATTAACCGCAGTAAGATTAGTGCGTAGTGCGTCAGTCAGTGTCCGCTCTCCGGTGGAACACTTGCATTGGGAACTACAAACCGTTTTTGTTATGGTAATCGACCGGACATGATATTACGAGCAATCGACCGGACACGATATAAGTTATTAAATTTTCCTTGCTCACATTCCCCACCCCAAAAATTCGCTGCGTTCAATGTTTTGTGGCTTCGCATTCTCAGGAAGCTAACCCTGCGAGTATAACGGCAGACCAACCCTCACATTATAAGTGGAATCAGAACTGTAAACTCCGTTAGTTTTCCGGGAATTGAGGAACAACTTAGCTGGCCGTGATGTTTTTCGCAAATAATGTGATAGCTAATAGATAGTCCCATTCCTGTACCTTGACCGATCTGCTTGGTGGTGAAAAATGGATTGAATATTTTCCCTTGAATCGATTGTGGTAGGCCGCATCCATTATCGGCGATCGCAATTTTAATAAATTCATCGACTACAGATGTCCGAATAGTAATCTGACCTACATTTATTTCAAGTTGATTAGTATTTTCTCCATCGCTTCTTTCATCAATTGCATCAATAGCGTTAGCGATAATATTCATAAATGCTTGGTTCAATTGTCCCGCACAGCACTCAACTTTTGGCAGCGCTTCATACTCCTTGACGACCGAAATTTGCGGGCGGGAAGAAGTATCTTTCAACCGATGACTTAAAATTAGCAGACTGCTATCAATTCCTTCGTGAATATCGACTTTTTTAAACTCAGCTTGATCTAAACGAGAAAAGTTACGTAACGATAATACAATATCTTTGATTCGGGTAGTACCGACATTCATAGACTGTAATATTTTAGTAATATCTTTTTTCATAAAATCAAAATCCACCGCCTCTAGTTCAGTTTTAATTTCAGTAGGAGGGTGTGGCAAGTATTTATGATAAAGCTGTATCAAGT
The DNA here is from genome assembly GCA_038260455.1 of Chroococcales cyanobacterium. GTDB lineage: Bacteria > Cyanobacteriota > Cyanobacteriia > Cyanobacteriales > Microcoleaceae > Microcoleus. Next base: position 9,764 of record JBBSNU010000025.1, read on the forward strand.
GCAGTATTACTTGAGTATATTGCTCGATATATCTAAGATTGCCGTGAATAAAACCAACGGGATTGTTAATTTCGTGGGCAATACCTGCGATTATTTGTCCGAGACTGGACATTTTCTCGCTATGAATCAGCTTTGCTTGGGTTTTTTTTAGCTCAACTAAAGTAGTCTCTGTTGCGATTTGAGCGCGACGGTAAACCTCTTGAGTAACTCGTGTTGCTAATAATTGATGGAACGTGTAATGATAGATATTAACGCTAAGCAGAACAAATAGTGAACCCAGGCAAAATACTAAGCCAATCAAAATAGGAAGGAATTGCCACTGTTGATTAATAACTAAGAACAAAGCGAGGCAATATCCAAGTAAAAAAAACACCATCAAAAACCGCAATATCTTCCAAGCTAGGTAGCCACTTTGTTCTTTTAGTAAATCTAAGATTTTTTTAGTTTTGATGATTGACAAGAGCATAAACCCTGCTCCCAACGCAATCAATAATCATGAAACAAGCAATAATAAGTCAATATTCATGTATAAATTACTCCAAACATCTAGTCGATATTACTTCTGTTTTAAATAAGGTAGGATGGGATTTTTGGTGATCGCTAATCAATCGCAGAACACTACTTCACTTGTTTGATAATCGCTAGAGATACAATTGATATTTTACTGCCAAACAACAGCTATTAATGATATCTGAATTGGGAGATTGAGAAACAGTTTACCTACTAAGCTTTGTTAAATTAGTCAATTTACCGAACAGAACAGTTATAATTGTAACAGTTGAGATTCCCGTATCGCAAGCATACTGGACAGGAAGTTACGCAGGGATATCAATATTGTAGTTTCATTGATTTACTGATAATTAAGCCTTCCTGAAAAAAACAGAAAGCCTAGAGTTCGGATTTTTTCAATAAGTAGCAGATATAAATCGAAAATCCTCAATCGATCGCTCTCGCTTTAATCTAAAATAACTTCTACTCCCCCCAATCCAAAATCTAAAATCCAAAATCTAAAATCGATATGTCTCATTCCACCGATATAGTCACCCTCGCCCGCTGGATGGCCGCCGACTTCAGCAATCAAGCCCAAGCCTTTGAAAATCCGCCTTTTTTCGCCCACATCCGCGTCTGCATGAGACCGTTACCCGTGGAGATATTGGACGGAGTAAGTCTTTATCTAGAACAAGCCTACGACATCGAGATCAACTCTCCGTACCGAGTGCGAGTGTTAAAATTAGTCCCGGCGGACGATCGAATAGACATCGAAAATTATGCCATAGAAAATGAAGCACAATTCTACGGCGCATCCCGCGAACCCCAACGGCTGCAAGAAATCAAAACAGCACAACTGAAACTGCTCCCCGGATGCACCTTTCTCACGCACTGGACGGGCAGCAGCTTCAAGGGGGTTGTCGAACCAGGAAAAGGCTGCGCCGTGGTCAGAAACGGCAAAAACACCTATCTAGACAGCGAATTCGAGATCGACCAAGACAAGTTTATCAGTCACGATCGCGGGCGCGACCCAGAAACCGACGCTCACGTCTGGGGAGCCCTCGCAGGCCCCTTTGAATTCACCAGGCGCGCCAGTTTCGCCGACGAAATTCAGGTTTAATGCCGAAAAACAGAGTCTCTTTTGGGCGATCGCTTGCAGATTAAAGGTTCAGAATGCACCATTACCTGATACATTAACCCAGTATTGGCAAGCAAGATTCACCGTTGATTTATGAAAGTCCTGGTTATTGGTGGCGATGGCTATTGCGGTTGGGCAACCGCACTCTACCTTTCTCAAAAAGGTCACGAAGTTGGCATCCTCGACAGCTTCGTGCGGCGGCACTGGGATCTGGAACTGTGCAGCGACACCCTCACTCCGATCGCGCCGATTCAGCAACGACTACAGCGATGGCAAGATTTAACGGGTAAGTCGATCGACTTGTTCGTCGGTGACATCACCAACTACGATTTTCTCAGCAAAAGTATGAGAAAATTTGCACCAGAGGCGATCGTCCATTTTGGCGAACAGCGTTCGGCGCCCTTCTCCATGATCGATCGCGAACACGCAGTCCTCACCCAAGTCAATAACGTCGTCGGGACACTCAACCTGCTGTACGCCATGCGCGAAGACTTCCCCGACTGTCACCTAGTGAAACTCGGGACAATGGGCGAATACGGCACCCCGAATATTGACATTGAAGAAGGCTACATTACGATCGAGCACAACGGCCGCAAAGATACACTACCCTATCCCAAACAACCGGGCAGTTTCTACCACCTGTCAAAAGTCCACGACTCCCACAACATCCATTTTGCTTGCAAAATCTGGGGTTTAAGAGCCACCGACTTAAATCAGGGCGTAGTCTACGGCGTGCTCACAGAAGAAACCGGCATGGACGAACTGTTAATCAACCGTTTGGACTACGACGGAGTATTCGGTACGGCATTGAACAGATTTTGCGTCCAAGCTGCGATCGGTCATCCCCTGACAGTCTACGGCACAGGCGGGCAAACCCGCACCTTCCTAGACATTCGGGATACCGTGCGGTGCGTGGAATTAGCGATCGCCAACCCCGCCGCCGCCGGAGAGTTCCGCGTCTTCAACCAATTCACCGAACAATTCAGCGTCGGCGAGTTAGCCTCATTGGTGCAAAAAGCAGGCACGGCAATGGGATTAAAAGTAGAAATCAACAACCTCGCAAATCCCAGAGTCGAGAAAGAAGAACATTATTTCAATGCCAAAAACACCAGTTTGCTAGAACTAGGCTTGCAGCCGCACTATCTCTCAGATTCCCTGCTCGATTCTCTGTTGAATTTTGCTACAAAATATCAGCACCGCGTCGATAAAAACCAGATTTTGCCGAAGGTTTCTTGGCACAGGTAATTTTGGGTGTCTAGTTGCGGGGAGAGAGTTTTTTTTAACGAACCGCGAAGGCGCAAAGGGCGCGAAGTAAGAGAGGAGAAGGGAAGAGAAGGGAAAGGTTCGCTAATTCTGATGGGAGTTGGCTGTATATCAATACGGTTCAGTCAAGACAGAACCCCCCTAGCCCCCCTTAAAAAGGGGGGAACAAGAATCTTCTCAAAGTCCCCCGACCTAAGGGGGATTTAGGGGGATCTCCGGGAAATAAACACAATTAACTGAATCCTATTCCGTTATATATTACTTTTTTAAGGTCGGAATACGATCGATCTTTTTTCTCTTTTGCTTTGTGTCTTCTGCTTCTTTTGCGGTTAATTTAAAAATCACCTCAAGTTTTTTCGGCGGGCTTGTTTGGGCAGAAATACCGTGAAAAGTCGAATTCTCATTTTGTTGCTTTTAGTTGTTCTGCCAGGATTTTGGGCTAGTGCAGTTTGTGCTTATTATTTAGTGCCGGAATGGGCTGCACTAACGGCGAGTTATCAAAATTACCGCCTAGTTAGCGAATTGCCGAATGCTGCACAAAAGGATATCTTAATCGCCAAAACGGCACAGGAAATTCACCGAATTAACTGCTTTGCTGAAGGTGTGGGTTTGCTTTGAGGTGGAATAATTTTATCTATTGGCATTCAGGGAATTTGCATTTTACCCCAGAAACCTCTCGATCGCAATTAAGTAGTCATTACCAAAAAACAATAGTATCTGGTAGGGGCAGGTTTAGCTAATAATCTATGAAACAAGCCAGTTGATTAAGGCAAAACCTGCCCTATCGCAATTAAGTAGTCATTGCCAAAAAACAATAGTATCTGGTAGGGGCAGGTTTAGCTAATAATCTATGAAACAAGCCAGTTGATTAAGGCAAAACCTGCCCTATCGATCTAATGTTTATTTGTACCCACCTACTTTAGTGGCGGTGAAACCGCAGGATCGCCCGCAATGACTTACTCCCCGCGAGAAATTAGACTTGAATTGCATTCAGGCGCTCTCAATTCTTGAAATTATCTGCGTTGATCTGTGTTAATCTGCCTTAGATCTGCGGTTGACCGATCGATCAAAGATTTAGGCAATTCAAGTAAGAGTGTATCCTGTGATCGACTCCGACGTTTGCCAAAGACTAGGATTATCAGTTCCCTAATTAACTTCTTATGAAAATTGCTCTGTTCACTGAAACATTTTGGCCAAAAATAGACGGCATTGTCACTCGCCTGATTCACACTGTAGATCACTTGCAGCGATCGGGCGAACAAGTTTTGATTTTTTCTCCAGATTACGGGATAAAAGAGTACAAAGGCGCTCGGGTTTACGGTGTGGAGGGTTTGCCTTTGCCGATGTACCCGGAACTGAAAATAGCACTTCCGAGTCCCGCGATTGGTCAACAATTACAGCAGTTTAAACCGGATATTATTCACGTTGTCAATCCGGCAATTTTGGGATTGGGCGGTATATATTACGGCAAAAAACTCAACATACCGATTTTGGCTTCTTACCACACGCATTTACCTAAATATTTGCACCATTACGGTTTTGGAATGCTCGAACCTTTGCTGTGGGAATTGCTCAAAGGAGCTCACAATCAAGCTGAATTGAATCTTTGCACTTCCACAGCAATGGTGGAGGAGTTGAGAAATCATGGGATCGAACGAGTAGACTTGTGGCAGCGGGGCGTTGATACCGAAATGTTTGTCCCTGAATTGGCAAGTCCAGAAATGCGATCGCGCTTGTCTGAAAATAACCCAGACAGCCCCTTACTACTCTACGTCGGCCGCCTCGGTGCTGAAAAAGAAATCGAGTCGATCAAACCAGTCCTCGCCGCGATTCCCAACGCCCGCCTCGCCCTCGTGGGAGACGGCCCGCACCGACAAACTCTCGAACAGTATTTTGCTGACACCCCCACTAATTTTGTCGGCTACCTCAAGGGGCAAGAACTGGCTTCTGCTTACGCATCTGCTGATGCCTTCATTTTTCCCTCCCGCACCGAAACTCTAGGCTTGGTGCTCCTAGAAGCTATGGCTGCAGGAACGCCCGTAGTGGCGGCGCGCAGCGGCGGAATTCCCGATATTGTCACCGACGGAGTTAACGGCTATTTATTTGATCCGGCTGACGAAACAGGAGCTCTGGCTGCTACAAAGCGCCTGTTTGCCAATCCCCAAGAACGGGAAACCCTGCGCCAAAACGCTCGCCAAGAAGCTGAACGCTGGGGTTGGGGCGCTGCTACCGCACAACTGCGGCGCTATTATCAATCGGTGGTATTTGCCCAGTCGATGCCCTCTGCTGCGTGAATGTTGCAGTCAAAGCTGGCGATGCTAAAAACCTGGTTTCTCGATCGAGCTGGTTCGTAGTGCGGACTTCAGTCCGCTCTTAAGTTGCGTACTGAAGTCCGCACTACGAACCTGATTTATTGCGGTCAATCCACCGGACGCGATATGAGTCCTCTTTGAGAAGCTGTTGTGCTTTTTGCTACCGACAGCTAGACCGATCGCCCGATCGTCCGTTGGTGGCGAAAACCCGCTTTCTCCAAGACCGATCGAAATTTTTTGCTGCTTAGATTGCTGTAGCTATCCTGCTGTTGCGTTTACCATTAAACTATGAGTAGCTTTGGAATGTTTCGCCCGTGACAAAATACCGCCCTTCACCAGACCGGATACGGTCGCCGAGGGCGCTAAAGCAGTCAGATTGCGTAGCAGCCCCCTGACATAGCGTCAAATCTACATTGCCCGCGATCGATCGCACCAGCCTGCAAATTAATTTTCAGGCCGGCAGTGTTCCGAACTCAAGTTAAGCTTTAATTCACGAACCAGGATCGGTATCGATGTTGTAAAAAAAACGATCGATCGAGCATATGTAAAAAGCCAACTGAAGTTGCGGCCAAAAAATAAACTCAAGATTCCTCACAGCTACAAGCGAGTGCAGGCTTTTCCAGCAAACAACTTAAAAGTTGGCACCGCCGCAGAATCTAGCACCGATCGACCAGCAGGTCTGTCTACCCCCTCTGAGCAAGCAGTTAATCATGACATTCTCCAATGCTGGTAGCGTTCTGGCTACACTGACTCAAGTCAATTTTATGGGGGCATTAACCTCCCGTGTTAAGAGCCTGCCAGTTCCTGAATTAGTGTGCCTGCTGGACTTTATCACGGCAGAATTTCAGCAATTTATCCGGGCGATGGACCTGATTAACAATGACGCACTCGAAACTCTCTTAGAGCAACTTTTAGATGCCTTCACTGTCAAAATTGGTCAAATTCTGCAAGCAGACCGGACAACAATTTTTTTGGTTGACCCCAGCAAAAATCAACTTTGGTACAAAACAGCCCACGCGCTCACGGGCGAAGATGTAGAAGTTCGCTTACCGATGGATGCAGGTATTTTAGGCTACGTAGCAACTACCGGAAAATCGATAAATGTCACGGAAGCTCGATCGCACGAGCATTTTAATTCCGAAGTAGACGAACCGCCGGAGTACCAAATCGAGACCATGCTCTGTATGCCGATTTTTAGCAGCAAGAGCCAAAACGAACCCGTAGCTGTGGTCAGACTGTTAAATAAAGCTGGCAATGCCCCCTTTACTGAAGAAGACGAACAGCAGTTTCAGGCTTTTGCAGATTCGATCGGGATTATTCTCGAAAGCTGTCAGTCTTTCTACGTTGTCGCCCGCAATCAGCGAGGAGTGGCCGCGCTTTTGAGAGCAACCACAACTTTAGGTCAAAGTCTTGACTTGGAAACAACTTTGC
>JBBSNU010000026.1:0-16203 GCA_038260455.1 Chroococcales cyanobacterium
AAAGGTAGCCATAGACTCATTAATTGAGCGAGTGGGTAGTGGGTTATTGACTAACCCTTTAAGAATTAAACTTTGGGCGGATTCATCCCCCAAAGTTTGTCCTTAAGAATCCCCGTGTCTTTAGACCGGGGAGTGTCAAGTATCTATTCTGCTGTCGAGGTTCTAGATTCTGAGTTTCTGCCTTCGAGTATCTCCGATGAGTTGATTGAAGGCTAATATCGCGGCCAAAAGCACGAGTAGCACGCATCGAGTAATTTAGATTAAATGCACCCGCTGACAAAAATCTCCCGCAGCCGGCGGGTTCAGGGAAATTATCAAAAAATAATATTTGTAATCTTGACATTTGCACCAAATAATGATATTAAAATATATTGGTAAAACCCGTATTTTTCTCTAGCATCAACTCCAAGCTGGGGTAATTTTTCCAGGCTAGGCATTAAATATCAGTTGTATACTGTCAGAATTATTATTCAAACGCACAACGACACAGTAGCAGTACGGCTAAGATCACATTATGTCTGACTCTCCTCCATCCCAAATCACCCCAGAACCCGCAGTCGATCGCGCTGCTACCGAAGACAGCAGTGCCAAAGCTCGGCAACTGTTGGGCATGAAAGGCGCAGCTAGCGGGGAAACTTCCATCTGGAAGATTCGCTTGCAACTGATGAAACCGATTACCTGGATTCCGTTAATGTGGGGCGTGGTGTGCGGGGCTGCGTCTTCGGGAAACTATGTTTGGAATTTAGAGAATTTCGCGATCGCCTCGGCTTGTATGTTGATGTCAGGGCCTTTGCTGACTGGCTACACTCAAACTTTGAACGATTTTTACGATCGCGACATCGACGCTATTAACGAACCCTACCGTCCAATTCCCGCCGGCATCATCTCAATTCCTCAAGTAGTAACGCAAATTTTGGTATTATTAGCCGCAGGCATTGGGGTAGCCTATGCTCTAGACTTGTGGGCGGGTCATGAATTCCCGATAATGACTGTGTTGACTCTCGGCGGCGTATTTTTAGCTTACATCTACTCCGCGCCACCGCTGAAACTCAAACAGAATGGCTGGTTGGGAAATTATGCCCTAGGTGCTAGTTACATTGCTCTGCCTTGGTGGGCAGGTCAAGCTTTGTTTGGTAAGCTAGATCCCACCATTATGATTTTGACCCTGTTTTACAGTTTGGCTGGACTCGGGATTGCGATCGTTAATGATTTCAAAAGTGTCGAGGGCGATCGGCAATTAGGGTTAAAATCTTTGCCAGTGATGTTTGGGATCGACACCGCAGCTTGGATTTGCGTGCTGATGATCGACATATTTCAAGCAGGGATTGCAGCCTACCTGATCGCCATCCACCAAAACCTTTACGGTGTCATTCTCTTGCTGCTGATAATTCCCCAAATCACTTTTCAGGATATGTACTTTTTACGCAATCCCCTAGAAAATGATGTTAAATATCAGGCAAGCGCTCAGCCTTTCCTGGTTTTGGGTATGCTGGTAGCGGCTTTGGCACTGGGTCATGCGAGTTAACAAGAATTTTGAGTTTTGAATTTTGAGTTAAATCATGTTTAATTCAAAACAAATAACTCAAGATGATGCACAGTGTTATTGAATAAAAAATGTCAAGTTAAAAATTAAAAATTTAAGGAGGCTCGCCTTGTTAATTTTTAATTTTTAATTTAAGTTGATGAGGTTTGAAGGTCTGAACGTGGCAGAATTTTTCTCAAATATCAAGGATAAATTGAGCAAAGTCACTAAGGCAGCAAGGGGTAATTCCGATCGAGAATCGCCAAATGCTGCCAATAGCACGGGGCTAAACTCGTCACCGTCCCTGCCTGAATTGTATCCACAGGTAACGGATGAGCGATCGGAGTATGTGGTATCAGAAGATGCTGAACCTCCAGAAGAGTCAGAATTAGGCCCGGAATATTATTATTCCGACTCAGAAGACGATGAATATTCAAGAGTTCAGGGCAATTGGCAAGGGTTGAAGCGCTTAATCATTTGGTTGGAAATTGAGCCTCTAATTACTACGTTGCAAGCAAAGGGAAGAGAAGTGTTGCAGGCCCGATTGAGTGGGCGGGGAACTAAATTATCCAAAAAATCCCAGAGATACAATAGTCGCAAATTACGGGAAAATAGGGCGCTGCCGCGCACCCAACTGGAACAAATCAATACTGAACTACCAGAAAATAGCGCGCTGGCGAGCACCCAACTGCCAATAAATGCTGATCTACCGGAAAATAGCGCATTACCGGAAAATAGCGCATTACCGGAAAATAGCCAACCACAGGAAAAGTTAAAAAAACTCCAATCCCGCCGCCCGAGATTTTGGATTGCCCTAGGTGTTGTTAGTGTGGGCGGTGGCGCTTTAATATACGGTTTATGGATTTTACACACCTTAAATAAAGGTTTGCCGGATGTTAACGATTTGTCAGCCTTTAGCCGCGATGGAACGCTGACAATTAAGGCTGCAGACAATACGATTTTATTGCAGTCGGGGCCCGCAACTAGAGATAAGCTAAAACTTAATGAAATTCCAGATTTGTTGAAGAAAGCTTTTATTTCTATCGAAGACCGCCGTTTTTACGAACATCGCGGGGTGGATTATCAAGGTATTGTGCGATCGATAGCTTCTAATTTGGTAGCGAGAGATTTGGTGCAGGGCGGCAGTACAATTACCCAACAATTGGCTCGCATGGTTTTTCTCAATCAAGAAAGAAGTCTTAGGCGAAAGGTTCGGGAGGCTCTTTTAGCTCAGAAAATAGAGCGGGAGTTGAGTAAAGACCAAGTTTTAGAAAGATATTTGAATTTGGTTTATTTGGGTTCGGATGCCTACGGAGTAGCAGATGCGGCTTTGGTTTTCTTTAGCAAAACTGTCGATAAATTAACTTTGGCAGAAATGGCAACTTTGGCGGGTTTGCCGCCTGCACCGAGCGAATATTCGCCTTTGGTTAGTCCGAATATTGCTAAGCAACGCCGCAATATTGTACTCAAACAAATGCAGGAAGCAAAGGTAATTACAGAAGCGCAGGCGAACTCGGCGATGGCAGAACCTATGACTGTTAAACAAAGTCCGCCGAAGCGATTTAAAGTAGTCGCGCCTTATTTTGCTAGTTACATTCGCAAGGAATTGCCGCGCTATATTTCTAAGGATGCTTTGGAAGCTGGCGGTTTGACTGTCGAGACGACGGTGGATTTGAAGTGGCAGAAAATAGCGGAACAGGTGGTTAAAGATGCGATCGAGGTTGATGGCCGTCGTCAGGGTTTTGAACAGGCGGCTTTGGTTTCGATAGAAACTAAAACAGGGAAAGTTAAGGCGCTAGTCGGCGGCGGAAATTTTAAGGAAAGTCAGTTTAATCGCGCTACGCAGGCTTTGCGGCAGCCAGGATCGACTTTTAAGGGGTTGGTTTATGCCGCGGGGATAGCAGCCGGTTTTTCGCCTTACGACAGCTATGAAGATGAGCCCATTATTTTCGACGGCTATCAACCGAATAATTACGGTAAAAAGTTTAGTGGCTGGCGATCGATGTCTGATGCTTTGAGGGCTTCGGTGAATGTGGTGGCGGTGAAGGTGTTGGTCGATGTCGGCTTTGAACCGGCGATCAAATTAGCCCACGATATGGGAATTAAGTCTAAATTAAGTCAGATTTATTCCCTGGCTTTGGGTTCTTCTGAGGTGAATTTGCTGGAGTTAACTAATGCTTACGGTACTTTAGCATCCCAAGGTAATTTTATTGAAGCGCACGGAATTACTCGGGTGATCAATCAGCGGGGAGATGTAATTTATCAGGCTAATTTTAAACCGAAGCGGGTTTTGGATAAGGATAGTGCTGCGATTACTACTTGGATGTTGGAGGGTGTGGTGACTGGGGGTACGGGCGGGCCTGCTTCTTTAGCCGATCGCGCTGTTGCTGGCAAAACTGGTACTTCAGAAAACGTGCGGGATTTGTGGTTTATCGGTTATATTCCGCAGGTGGTGACTGGCGTTTGGCTGGGGAATGATGACAATTATCCGACTGGGGGAACTAGCGGTACAGCAGCCTACAATTGGCGCGATTTTATGAGTCAAGCTGTGAAGGGAATGCCGGTTGAAGAGTTTCCGAAGTTGCCGGAGTTGGAGGGCCGCAAAGGCAGTATTAAGGCAAAACCCGTTGAGCCGAAGGAGATTATTCGGGGGATGATTGTCAATGAGGATGGTGCGATCGTACCTTACAATCCCAATCCCGAACCCCGCCGCCGCGAGTGGCAAGAACCTGCTTATCAAGAACCTGCTTATCAAGAACCGGGATATTAAGCGATAATTACACACAATTGCGATGTCTAGGGGCGGGTTCACAAACCATCTGGGCCTCAAATCGATCGTTTCATCAAACCGCCCCCACCCAACAGATAATTCAATTGGCGGGGATGTTTTTTGGGGTGATTGGTGGGGTGGGGGCGGGTTTATTAAGATTGTTTGTGGGTGACAAAATCCATCGCGAACCCGCCCCTAAAAATTCTGGTGATTGCGATCGTTAATTTACCCACAATTAATACCAATTTCATAAAGTAGCGCTAGATATTACCCCCCCAACCCCCCCGCGAGTTCGGGGTGGCTCAGACTTCATCTATAGCATATCTTTAGAAAAATGGTATAACGTCACAAAACATCATTACTATTGCCGATCTTTCCTCCTTTGGGCATCTTGCAATTGCTTGCCTATTTTTTCCACCATTGATAAATCTCCCAAACTTTGATATCCCTGTTTTGACAACTTCAAATACTCTATCGCTTCGGCATAATTCCGCATAGATAAATAAACTTGTGCTAAACCGTAACGAGCCTCGGTTAGCTCCTCATTCTCATCGGGTTTAGCTGTCTCGATCGCCTTTTGATAGTATATTTCAGCCTGCGGCATCAATTGCGATCGCTCCCGATACAGTTCCCCCAACTTGCGGTAAATTGGCGCTGTTTCAACTCCGGCTTTTGGTAAACTTTCTAAGGTTTCTATTGCTTCTGCATTCAAGTTGTTGCTGAGATATATCTGTGCTGTTGCTAATTTTTTAGCCGCTGGATTCGATAGTTGTTTGTCGATCGCCCCCACGGCCTCCTTCACCCCCTCAACTTCTTTCTCATCCAGCAAGCTAAACTCTGTATCTCTTTCTCCCACGGCACTTTCAGAAGAAGCACCCGTATTCGTTTCCACAATCAATCGGTACCTAACACCCGGTTTCAGCGCTGGTTCCCCCGGATACACAGCCTCAGTACCGCTAACAGTCATTTCCCAGTTTAATTTCGCTCCATTTTCGCGGAGGCTCAACTTATAGCTAGTCGCACCAGCAACCGGATTCCAGCGCAAAATAGGCTTGCTGTCGAGCAATTTCGTGCGCCGCGGACTGATTATATAAGGAATTGGCGCGCTATTCCAGCTAATTTTATCGTCACCGCGATCGGGACATCTAATTAAATTTTTATTGCACTCAGACTGCGACTTGTCGCTAGCCAACAAACAGCTATTCAATTGATTTTCGCCTGCTTTAATTGACTTAATTCCTAAATCCGCACATTGGATCGTAATTTTTCCGTTTTGTGAAGTTTGCAGTTTGTCGCCCGGATAAATTGGCGTACCGATTGTCGGGCGAATATTTCTGCCATCTTGACGCTGTAGCTGCACTTCCCCGCTAATATTCAGGATTTGTCCGTTGGGTATTCTTTGCGTTGCTGCGATTGCTGGGGAAATTATCTGATTGTTGGCAAATATTTCGCGGAAACCTGGGCTATTTTCCAAGGAATCAGGCAGAATTTCGATCGCAGTTAATGTAAATGCGATCGCGCTTGCACCTATACAAAATGCCGTCTGTTTTTTCATTTGCTCTTTCCTATGATTTGTAAACGTTCCTTTGCCATTTGGAGACATTCATCTTGTTCTGGGATGCTAGGATTCGCATAATTAAAGGTTTCTTGCCAATATTTTAGTGATTCTTGTACTTTACCTTTAGTTTCGAGGACTTGCGCTAAAAAACATTGAGCTTCGGGACTATTACTGTTGAGAGATATTGCTGTTCTTAAATCTGCTTCCGCTGAATTGTATCGCTTTTGAGTGAAGCGCAACCAGCCACGATTCTTGAAACAAGCTGATTTGACTCCATCGTATTTAGTAGTTTTTAAGCAAAGTCCGATCGCCTTTAAAACATCTTCAGGCTTATTTTCCAGCAAAAAGGATTTGGATATTTGAGCGTGAGCTTCTGGAAGTCCCCGCCAGACTGCACTTTGCATTGCTTCTCGCTCGCATTTGCGATCGCTTAATTGTTTACAAAGTTCGGATAAGTTATAGTAAGGCTCGCCGTTAGTAGGATTGATTAATGCAGCTAGATTGTAGGAAATTTTAGCTGCTAAAAATTGTTTGTTCCGGTGATTTTTCACTCCAAATGCGTTGATTGCATCTGCCAGATTGGGGCCCGTGAGTGGATAGCCGATCGCCAAAACAGCTAAACTGATGCTGGTACGCTGCATAAATTTAGTTGAAATTGTAAATTGCCGTTGATTTGGGCGATCGGCTAAACCATCCGCTGCTGAAATCAAAGGTTTACTTGCGCCGCATCCCGGTAAGGTTAATTCCTCAAAATTTGGATGCTGACATAGCACCGGAATCCCGCTAGCGCCCGGAAATCGAGATTCCCAGCGCAGCAAATAATCCTTAGCTTTTCGCATTGCCAAAAACAAAGGCTCTCCATCTGCCAAATATCTAAACAAAGACTTCACAAAATCGTGAGCAATGTTGTCTGGAATTGGTGCACGCATCACAATTATTGACGGCAAAGGATGATTCTGCGCCACCAAATCTGCTGCCAATCCAAAACTCGAACAAGAATTAAAAATTAGCAACTGCAAGCCTTTGCCACTAGCTCGCTTTACACCTAATTTTAAATCATTGACTCTGATAGTATTGTTTGTAGGATTTTGATTGATGTGCAGCCGTCCGTTTGTAGCATTATCATCACTGTTGCTGTGTCCGGCAAAAAAGAAAATTTGCCAGCCTTTTTCATCAAAAAGGCGATCGTTAAACTCTTCCGATGTTGGATTGTCTAAAAACTCTAATTGGCAGCTATCGCCCAAACTTTTTTCGATAATTCTTCGATCTTTTTTAACATTTATTCCCTTACTGTTACCTAAAACACATAAAATTCTGCCTCTAGAAGGTAGATCTATTCCTGCTTTAGTTTCCTGTTGAGGTGGTGTTGTATACTCGGACGAACTGCGGATGATTTCACTCTGGCGGTATTCTTCCCGAAAATTCCACGCATCCCAAGGCAACTCAGAAATCTGAGAATCATCGCACTCTAGAAATATTTGAACGACAGCTTCCGAGGGATTGCCGATTCGTGTCCTCAGCTTTACCTCAATTTGGCTGTAAAAATCGTCTGTTTTCAGCCACGATTGTATCTCTTTTTTTAAACCTTCATATATAGCGCCAGGATTGGTTTCAGAAATGTGAGTCGTGCTGGCATAATTGACTTTTATTCGAGCATCGCTTCTGCTAGATTGGAGTCCGGTACAAGCAGCTTTCCATCTTCTGTGCAGCACCTCAATGTCTGCTGCTGGTGGCAAGCTTCCTTTGAATTGTTGAATACTGATAGATCTGGTTTGGTTTTGCAACTTCGCCGTGATGTGAGGAAATCCTTGTTGAAGATTTCCAGACCCTAAAGCCAATATGACAGTCCAGGTCATAAATTTGCTGTGGTAACAGTAATTGCCAAATCATACCATAAAGTTTTCTGTTATGCTCAAATCATCGATCGCCAGTCGAATACTAAAACTCTCTCCGGGTTCTACCTCAAATTCCAGTGAAATGCACTGCTGTTGAACAGTCGATTCAAGCTCATCTAAAACTTTGCCAGCATCGGATATTAACGACAGTTTCAGGTTACGAGGCAAATAACGATCGCCGATCGCCGGATGCAACTGGGCGTGAACTCTGACAGTGCGATCGTCCTCTTCGGCAATCGCCACCAACAAAGCAACAGTGGTTCTACCCAAACGCATTCCCAAGTCAATCAACTTTGCCCGCGTGACATCGGCTTCGGGAAACCTATTGATGCTACTTTGACTGCCCTGCAAGGCAGATTCTGCTCTCGAACTTCCACCTCCACGGAATGCAAAATTGGGGTTTTCGTCAGGAAAAATTAGGTTTTCTAAATTTTCTTTACCTTGCTCAATTTTCTGCCAACCTGTTTCTGCAACATTCTTAAACCAATTGCCTAAATTAGATTTAACTGGGTTTTCAATTTCAGTAGGAGCAGTCTCCGGCTGCGGATCGAAGATTGATTCAACTGACTCCCAATCTGATGTAAATATATTCTCCAGCCACAGACGCAGATTGACTTGAGATTCAGATATATGTTCGAGGTGGAGCAAGAAGTCATCCAGGGAATGTAACTCACTCAATACTAATTCGCCCGTACCGGCAGTTGGGGAAAATCCCAGCAATCTTGCTTCCTTTTCATCTTCATCAATTTTTACTACCAGATAACCGATGCGTTCCTCCCTTGCTTCGGGGGGAATGTGACAATTATTGGATAGGTTTTGCGGCGAATTGATGTGATTAGTTTCTCCAGGTGTAGGCAAACTTACCAGAGGACGGCATTCTATTTTTCCTAAACTTTTGATATATAAATCAGCCACATTTTCCAACAAGCGAACAACTGGATTCCAGCTATCGCAGTTAGTTAAATCAGTTTCAATACCTAAAAGAGTCAAGTAATCGCGGACAGCCAACACAGCCAAAGTGTTGAAATAAACTTGTTCTTTTTTGTGGGGGTGGCGCTGTTCGGCAGCAAATTGCCGTGCTGAACGAATTGCCTTTTGGGTAATTGGCATTGGCAAGGATTGATTTCTGATGCTGCTACTTGGTGCCCAGGATTGGTTTTCGATGCTGTTACTCTGTGCCATTGTTAACTCCTTTGATGATTAAGATTCGTAATTTTCGCGAAATGTTTGCAAGTGAGGGCGACATTGAACTCGGTGAAAGCTATGCAGGGTAGAATACGAGCTGGAAAGTTCTGCTGCTAATACGGTGAAACTTTTGCCCGCTGATAAACCTTTTAATATAACTTGACAAGTTATATCGGGTCGCCCTCTAACGTGTTTACTCAACACCTGATCGGGATCGGTATCAATCCAGGCTTGAAGTTCTGTAAAAAGCTGAGCTGTTTCGAGAATGTGAGTTCGATCGCGATCGGGTAAGTCTTCGATTTTTTCGATTTGTTTTCGATCTTTGAAGATTTTTTTGCTACTGCATCTCCTGTTATTTTCTCTATCTACCCTCGAAGCCCAATTTTGCAGCCGTCGCTTGAAATAATAATTGAACCAAGTAATGACATTGCTGCGAGTGCGATCGTACTGAGTTCCAGTGCGGGATTCGCACAAATTGCTAGAGAAAAACTCCCACTGTTCTTGCAAAGCATCTTCATAGTAAGGTAGATTTTCCTTCCAGATCAGGCCGGAGTTTTTCATCTTAGTCAGAAGCTGGTTCAACAAACGGCTGCGCTTCCAACCGGGAGGATGTTGGCAAATTTGGGTAACAAGGTGATCGAGCTCTTGATATAGAAGTTGTCTGTGGGATAAATTCGATTCTCCCTCACCCTCAACAGCATCGGTTTGGTTCTCGAATAAAGTCGATTCTCCCTCACCCTCAACAGCATCGGTTTGGTTCTCGGATAATTTCGATTCTCCCTCACCCTCAACAGCATCGGTTTGGTTCTCGGATGGGCGGTCTTCCCCCTCGGAGGGGATGTACTCATCATTCATAGTTCAGTGCGGCCGCAACTTTGTTCCTACATTTATTTATCAGGGTAAGTTGGAGGAATTTATGCGAAATTCTGAAAGTTTTTTTGAGCGGATGGTTGAAAGCGTTGCTGTGCGATGGATTTGAGCGATGTAATAGGATGTTAAGTTTTGTAAGAAGCGGAAAACAGTGGTAAATACGTATAATGATACGTATATCAATTGAAAAGCGTTCCGATATTTATAGAGGCGCAAAAGCTATGCTGAGTCAATCTTCACGCCTAGTGTATGGCGATGAATTAATTACCGCCACCGAATTGAACCGGCAACCAGGTAGAGTTCTGGATTTGGCGATGGATCACCCTGTCACCATCACTCGCAACGACCAGCATTTTGCCTTGCTGCGCCGCGATGAGATGGCGCTGTTGGTAAAAGCTGCCGCCCTTTCCCTGAAAGTTTTTGAGGTAATAGCCACCGCTTATCGGTTGCGTCTGGGAGAACAGATTGCTTCAGAACATCCCTATGGGTGGCTGAAAGTATTTGAAGAAGAGGAACTGTGCGAACTGATCGCAGAAATAGAGAAAGATTACCGTCTTGTAGAGTCGGAACCTGCAGCTTGGGATCGGATAGAGGCAACGATTTATGAATGGCATGAAAGCGCGCTCGCCATTTCTAGCCCTGAAGTCGCAGCAGCTTTCGGCGACGAAATTGACGAAGTGTTACTGACTAAACCGATCGCAGAAAACTCTACCGAATCTGCTACTTTATGACTGACTCTGCACCTATTCCAGAGGATTCACAAAGCCCGGAGTCTCCTGAAGAACAGCCGACACCATCATCCGCTATTGAAGCCGAAGCCGAAATTCCCGCACCAGCAACTGTGCTGTCGGAGTTGGTAGTGCCTCCTGAAGAACCGCTGATACCACCATCTGCTAAAGAAAACGAAGCCAAACTTATCGCGGAAGTACCTGCATCGCCCTGGTTAGTAGTAGCAAAAAACCGACGGGTTAACCGGGATTGGGAAGCCTTAATGTTACGTGCTCCTGAGAATACTCGCCGATGCTATCAAGATTTATTTACTGCGCCGATGGCGAGAAAACCAAAGAGAGTTTTTCCCTTAAAAGGTAAACTCTACAAAGGTGCGTGGGAGTATGAAGTAACAAGCTCAGACCGAGTATTTTATGTACCGGATGAAGACAAACGCAAAGTGCTTGTTTACTACGCTGGGACTCATCCTAAATCAGCTCCAGTTCCTCCGTAAAGCAAGTGAAGATTCAGAAACCGGGTTTCTTCGTAAAATCTGGTGAGGATGTGAAAAATATCACAGAAACCCGGTTTCTTGGACTAGGCGCGTCAGGATTTACGCACTCTAACCAAAGAAACCGGGTTTTTACGGAATTTTTCGACTGCGACGAAGTTTCCGCAAAAAAACCCGGTTTCTGGGCCTCATGTCTAAAGTCCTAACTACTTAAAATATCGATCGCCCTTCAACTCCCAAAACCAGCTCTTTCCGTGCTTTCACGCAGTCTTTACAAAGCTTTACAAAAAAAACCGTAGAGTTTTGCATAAAACTACCGAGTTAGCCCTGATAGATAAATAAGGACTTACGCACCAAGCTCAAGAAACCGGGTTTTTCGCAGAATTTCCTGGTAACAGCGAATAATTTTCGCAAAAAACCCGGTTTCTGGCCGCGCATAAATCCTGTGGCGACCTCACGGCCTTTAGGTCGATCGCCCTTCAACTCCCAAAACTAGCTCTTTCGGTACTTTCACGCAGTCTTTACAAAGCTTTACAAAAAAACCGTAGAGTTTTGCATAAAACTACCGAGTTAGCCCTGATAGATAAGTAAGGACTTACGCACCAAGCTCAAGAAACCGGGTTTTTCGCAGAATCTTCTGCTAACAGCGAATAGTTTCGCAAAAACCCGGTTTCTGGCCCCGCATAAATCCTGTGGCGCGATCGACCTCACGGCCTTTGGGTCGATCGCCCTTCAACTCCCAAAACCTGCTCTTTCGGTGCTTTCACGCAGTCTTTACAAAGCTTTACAAAAAAAATCGTAGAGTTTTGCATAAAACTACCGAGTTAGCCCTGATAGATAAGTAAGGAGTTACGCACCAAGCTCAAGAAACCGGGTTTTTCGCAGAATCTCCTGCTAACAGCGAATAATTTTCGCAAAAACCCGGTTTCTGGCCCCGCATAAATCCTGTGGCGCGATCGAATTTATTAATTTCAGGGGGTGCATTAATCTATGGATTTTGAATCTGGCTTTAGCGGTTGTTTGCGGTGTTGGCGGGCGATTCCCTAGGGGATAGCTTCGCTTCACGAAGTTTTTCACAATACCTTAACTGACTTGAAGGGCGATCGACCCTAATTTTCAGGCGAGCAAATTCGGTAAATGTGACACGTTTGTGCGTGGCGGCGGAGTCTTTTTGTCAATTTTCAGCACACATTGTATCTACTACGAGAGGACAATAATCATGGCTACTACTTCTAACGGTTACACCTGGAATGCTGATGCAGTTATCGATAAACTTATTGAAGAACGTGGCAAAACCAAGGTTATATTTATCAATGGAATGTGGACAGATGAGTCGGGGTTCATTAGTCAACGTCAAGGTGTAGAAAATGCTTTTAGCCTTTGGACAATAGACGTTACTCCAACCTCTTTAAATGATTTTCCTGTGATATATAACCCATCAAAAGGAGGAGTTATTCATGAAGTATTTAATCTAGGCAATGCAATGGGCAAGTATATATTTAAGCCCGCTGTTGATGAATATCGTACGCATTGGGAAAGTAGATTTTCTAATGCTTCTTTCGGTTCTCAAACTCCTGATGGTATTTTTGCTGAAGGGTTTGCAAATGACAACGGAGAAGCAGAAAACTACGCTGGTTTTAAAGTGGCGAAACACCTGGAAAACGGTGTTAATCTTTTCGATATGAGCAGTGCCATTTCAAATCGTGAACGACTTTCTGATTTTACGGCTAAGTTTGGCAGTTTAGGCAATGTAGCTCAAAGAATAGGTTCTGATGCTCCAACTGATTTAACGGAAAGTTTGAGTCAATATTTTTACAATCTTCCCTCACCTGTAAGTCAATCAGTCAACAGTCAGTGGTCAAAAGAAGCAACTTGGGTGCAAAATTCTAATAATTCTTTAATTTTTCTACCTCATTCTCAAGGTAACTTTTTTGTTGAAGATGGGTTAATAAGCAACCCAATCAACTCTTCCCGTACTAGGATTATATCTCTTGGTTCACCCACCAATTACTCCTCTCTGGCAACTGATTATACGAGGGCACTTTTTCCCGAAAATAATTCAGTTTATTCAGATCCAATAGCAAAGTTGCGAATTAATGCAAGTGCATCAGATCGGGACAAATTAAATCATCTGTTAGATTTTCTTTCTGACTGGCCAGATATTTCTCAGAACATGGGCGCCCATAGTCTCAATGATGTTTACTTAACAGACGCACAAGTTATCAACAAGTTTGAGGATTATTTCTACGAATTACATCCAAAAGGATATTACTTTCCTCAAAGACAGGTTAATCGGGATGCAAAGCAGAGTACCACTCATGGCGATTTCATTGAAGGCAATGACAATAGTGACAGAATTCGTGGCGGACAAGCCAGTAATCCTACTAATGACAAAAATGATGTTTTGTACGGCAAAGGTGGTGATGATACGTTAACCGGTGATGCTGGGTGGGATTTTCTAGATGGTGGAGATGGAACAGATGTTGCTGATTACTTGGATAGTCCTAATGGAATTATCGTACATACAGAACAAAAGGCTGGTTCCAATATTTACAGAATTGAAGACGGTTACGGACAAGAAGATATTCTCGTTGACATTGAAATAATTTCAGGGTCAAACAAAGATGACAAGATGACTGGTGGTCAGGGAAAGGACATTTTCTACGCCCAAGGTGGAAACGACACTTTTTGGGGACAAAAAGGAGACGACATATTCAAAGGTGGTACTGGTGAGGACAAAGCTTACGGTGGCGATGACAATGACCAACTTTTCGGCAACGAAGACAACGACCTACTTTTCGGAGAAGCAGGCAGCGACACCCTAGAAGGAAACGAAGGCGAAGATATCCTCGATGGCGGCATCGATAGCGACCTCCTCTACGGCAACGCCGGCAACGACATTCTCTACGGCCGCGAAGGCGACGACATCATCGACGGCGGCAGCGAAAACGACCAACTCTACGGCAACGAAGGCAACGACAAACTCTACGGCCAATCCGGCAACGACTTCATCCAAGGCAACGCAGGCGAAGACTACGCCGAAGGTGGCAGCGGCCGCGACTTCATCCAAGGCAACGAAGGCGACGACATCCTCTACGGGCAAGATGGCAGCGACACCATAGAAGGCAACGCAGACGATGACTTCATCGATGGCGGCAACGGCCAAGACTCGCTTTCCGGCAATACCGGAGATGACATAATTTACGGACAAGGTGGCAACGATGTCATCCAAGGTAACGAAAACAATGACTGGCTGGAAGGCGGCGACGGCCAAGACATCATTGATGGAGGTGCCGACGATGATGATATTTACGGACAAGCTGGCGAAGACTACCTTTTCGGCAGTCAAGGCCAAGACTACATCGATGGTGGCGACGGCAAAGATACCCTGTTTGGCGGCCTCGATGACGACGTACTTTTAGGACAAGCCGGCGATGACACTCTCAACGGCAATGCTGGCAATGACGAACTTTACGGCGGCACCGGCAACGACTCATTAATCGGAGAAATCGGCGATGACTTAATTGACGGCGGTGAAGGAATCGACCTCGTTAACTACATCAATTCTCCCAGTGGCGTTATCGTTAATATTGACGAAAATAGCGACTACGAAAACAACACCAGTCAGCGTTTCAAACAATTTGTTAACGCAGCTAATCCCACCGAATACTACACGGAACTCGAACGGGATTTTGAAATAGCAGCCGGTACTGGTAAAGATGGTTTTGGCACTACCGATGCCCTCAGAAATCTCGAAGATATCATCGGTACTCGCTTTGAAGACATCTTGATTGGCAACGAAAAAGATAACCGGATTTGGGCATTAGAAGGCAACGATTTATTAATTGGCAATGCCGGCAATGACTCATTTTACGGCGGAGAAGGCATCGACATTCTCAGCTACCGCCGCGACCCCAACGGCGTTACTGTCAACTTACAAACAGGCGATGCTACTGACGGTTGGGGCGACCGAGACAAAATTTCCGGCATCGAAAATGTCGCCGGTTCTACTCACAACGATGATATTACTGGCGACGATAGCGTTAACGTTATCACTGGAGATGCTGGGGACGATCGCATTTACGGACTCGGCGACAACGACAAACTCTACGGCGAATTCGGCAACGACTTAATCTACGGAGGCGACGGCGGCGACAGCATCTACGGCAACCAAGGCCGAGACACCCTTTACGGCGAAGCAGGCCGAGACTACATCCGAGGCGGCGACGCAGACGACCTAATCTACGCAGGTAGCGATGACGACACCGTAGCCGGAGACGCTGGCTACGGCAACGACACAATTTTTGGCGAAACAGGCAAAGACTTACTCTACGGTGGCGCTGGCGACGACAACATCTATGGAGGCGACGACAAAGACACCATCTACGGCGAAAGCGAAAACGACAAACTCTACGGAGAAGGAGACACCGACCTAATCTACGGCGGCACCGGCGACGACGAAATGTCCGGCGGCGACGAAAATGACACCCTCATCGGCGAAGCCGGCAACGACACACTCAGAGGCGATGCAGGCGACGACACCCTAGACGCAGGCCTCGGCAACGACCTACTCTACGGCGGCACCGGCAAAGACACCCTCAATGCCGGCCTCGGCAACGACCAACTCTACGGCGGCGACGATGCCGACATCCTCCTAGGCGAAGAAGGCGATGACAACCTGTTTGGCGAAGCGGGCGACGACACCCTCGATGCAGCAGAAGGCAACGATTCCCTCTACGGCGGCGACGGCAAAGACATTCTTGATGCCGGAAGTGGCAACGACTATCTCTGGGGAGGTCAAGACGATGACACCTTATTAGCCCAAGCTGGCGATGACTACCTCTGGGGCGAAAACGGCGATGACATCCTGAATGCTGGCGATGGCAACGATTCCCTTTACGGTGGCGACGGTAAAGATATCCTCGATGCGGGAATTGGCAACGACTATCTGTGGGGAGGTCAAGATGATGACACTTTATTAGCCCAAGCTGGGGATGATTACCTTTACGGCGAAAACGGCGATGACATCCTGAATGCAGCAGAAGGCAACGACAGTCTCTACGGCGGCGATGGCAAAGACTTTCTCAATGCCGGAAGTGACAACGATTATCTGTGGGGAGGTCAAGACGATGACACTTTATTAGCCCAATCTGGCGATGATTACCTCTACGGCGAAAACGGCAA
>JBBSNU010000027.1:0-16075 GCA_038260455.1 Chroococcales cyanobacterium
GATGCTTTGCCGGAGTTGGCGGAGGATTTATCGAGTAGCGTCCAGTTGCAGGCCGATCGACTTTCGGAAACTGCACTGCGTAATTGGGACGAAACTTTGGTTAGATTGAAGGAGGCGATCGCAGCGGGTTTAGAAGCGACTCAGCGGGAACGCCAAACGCTGTCGAAAACAGAAGCCGAAGTGATTCCTCCGTTGCGCCCTCCCGTCCGCTAAATTATATGAAACCCCAAACCCCACATCCGAGATTCAAGTGAGCGATCCCATATTCTGGCTAGGACTTTCGATTTTGCTAGTGGCGGTTAGCCTGACTGCTGTTTTAGCGACTCTGATACCTGCGGTGCAAGCATTGACACGGGCCGCGCGCAGCGTGGAAAAGCTGGCTGACACGCTTTCTCGCGAGTTTCCGCCTACTTTGGAGGCGATTCGATTGACGGGGCTGGAAATTAGCGAGTTGACGGATGATGTCAGCGATGGGGTGCAAAGTGCGGGGGAGGTTGTCAAACAGGTCGATCGAAGTCTTGGTAGTGCGAAGAAGCAGGCGCACAATGTGCAGGTGACAACTCGCAGCGTTGTGAGTGGGATTAAGGCTGCTTGGAAAACTTTAACTCGCCGGCCGTCGATTTCTGGGACAAATCGCCGTTCAGATCGATTGTCGCCGAGTCAAAGAAGTGCGATTGCGCTGAGGGATTCGGGTTTGGATGACAGGTATTCTGGGGGTTACGCTGCGAGTTCGGGTAAGGGGGAATCGCCACGGTTGAGGAAGGGCGAGGGTTCTGGTTTGTCGGGGGATTCGGAAGATTTTGAGCAAGCGCGATCGAACGATTCTTGATTGCACCAAATTCCTCATCATCCCTCAATAGCACAGCCATCCCACCAGCAAGGATTCTTATCAATAAAATCCATCAAAGCATCATACTTAGGCGAACCCTTTTGCTCCACATACTCCAAAGCCCCCCAACTTCCCCACTTACTAAATGAACTCACATCCACAAAGTGCATGAAAAGACTGCCTCCAGCTTGTTTCCAACTATTCAGTAATTGCGTGTAAAGCTCATACATTTCTGGACGCCTATTTAATTCCATAAAAAACTTGGTCAGCTTTTCGTTATTCTCAACCCCGCCCGTACCTACAATATGTTGACCGCCCTCGTAAACAAATAACTTGAGATTTTTCTTTTGAGCCACATCTAAGAAATACCTAAAGTCATTCTCAACATCGGGCAAACTATCTTTGAAGCCAGGAAGTAACCCACCCTCTTTTAATTGTTTAAAAGCTTTACCAAAGCCACCATCTGCGTCATTCAACCAAGACTCTACTGTACTGACACTTTCTTTCCCGCCCAAGTTTCCGCTAAAATATCCAGCTATGGCTACGGCATCAATACCGTGTTGATAACAAGGTTTATTGCCCTCAGCCACCCAATAGGAACACTCTAAAGCATAAGTTTCTAACTCTCTCCAGGCTCTTTGAGTTCCTAACACGCAGACAACTCGATTCTTTTGTTCCCCAAAAACGCCTTTCCAGATATCGCACATTTGAGCAGTACGCATTCCGTGCCATTGCATAAAAGCATCGCCTTTATCTCCCCACCTCGCTTTACCTTGTTTCAACGCATAATGCGATTGGGGAAATGACCAATTCCAAACCTCATTAGAATACTCTACATTAACTTTCAGCTTGGGATCTAAACTATCTTTTACTATTTTAGCAAAGTTAGTCATATATTCATCGGTAGCCTGATGCGGCATATTAAACCAGGGTTCTTCTTGGACTTTATTAGATAAATTCACCATAACTTCTATGGGAACATTTCCTCTGTAAGCATAGGATACACTCTCGGGTTTAGGTCGCTTTGACCAGTCTTTTTGTTCAGAACCATTTGTCCCCATCCAATCCATAAAACGCAAGACTCTAAATTTTTTAATCTTGTCTATAAACAACGGGTTAAATATTTCACCGTTTTGATAAAGCTGTTCATCTTGGGAGCGAACAACTTTAATATTACGGATATAGTTCCCTGTTTTATTGGGATCTGTAGCAGTAATTGTAATCATGATGCCTCCGCCTTGTGTGGCATCCACATTAATGATATCCCTCCCAGGTTTAGACGCAGCCTCATCTTTTTTGGAATCAAAGGTATATTCGATCGCGCCCTCACCCTCATAGGTAACAATATATTGCCCTGAAGGATAGCGATTGGGGATTTCTCTAAGTAATAGGGTACTTACTCTAGTATATTTAGGAGCCTCTTCGGGAGATGGCAGAGATTTCACCCACCCATTTTCATCAAGATTTAAAAGATTGTATTCTTCTGTATCCCATTCACCCTTACAGTTTGGTTGTCCGCTGACGCATTGAGTTATCCATTTTCTAGAAGATTTGAAAGCGTCTAAAAAGGGTAACTGTGTTGAGTAGTCAGCAATACCACTGAGCCCAATTCCTAATGAAGAGTTAGAATTTGAGGCATTTTTGACATCTGCACGGACAGCTACTTTGTTATCTGCTTGCTGAGGTTTTGGAGCAATATTAGTTGTTAAAGCCCAGCATCCGGGAATGAAAATGACAAAAATTAATAAACCAATGACAAAGCCAAGAGCTTGATTTTTTGACCGTACATTTAATCGAGACATAGATTTGACTATTTTGATTGTTGTAGGTAAAATCGGAGCGGATGAGACAGTTTTAAATTTTATATTTTATAACAAGGCATCGCGGGCGAGAAACCCGGTTTCTATGAATTTTTGCGATTACTAACGATAAATCTAGGAAGAAACCGGGTTTCTGAGGCTAGCGTGGGTGCATTTGTGATATTTTATCATAAATCGCCCATTTAATCGTTTTTATCAAAGTCTTCTTTTTTCGGAGTTTCTGAAGTTGAGGGGAATGTTAACTGAATGTTGATATCCATCGATATTGTACTTTGTTCAAGCCAGCCTATATTAACTATTTTTACTAATGCTTCTGTAGGCAAAGAATTATTAACTTTAAATTGTGCTGACGACTGAACTTTAAATCCTGCTTCCTGTAACCGATCGCACACATTTCTCCAATTTCCCACTGGTTCGTTCGGTAAATCCGCGAGTTTTTTAACATATTGGTATAAAGTCTTACACAGATAAACCTCTGCACTTTTGGGAGTCTGAAACATTTTTTTAGCTATTTCGGCGGGACTGCAACCGGAAAGTAGTCCTCGGAGATAAAGCTTTTCAGTGTCTGTGAGTCCTCTGCGCGATCGGGGAGAGATTTGCCGTTTAGCTTCTGCGAAAGCTTGGTAGAGCCTTTCTAAGTCCCAGTGTTTGGCGACTTCGGTAAATAAGTCTTCTTTTGAGGCCATTGTCGGGTGCGGTGAGATGTGGCTAACGTTAGCATAACCGAAATTGCTAACGTTTGTTAGTTGTGTGTTAGCTCTAGGTAGTGTATTGTTACATACATTAGGCATAGTTGAGTTTATTAAAGCGGTGTAGCGCGGAGTAGGAATACTCAGAGTCAGCAATCGGCGCGATCGTTGCAACTAACCTCAAAGCTAATATCTGGGAACATCTGACGGCGCTTAATAAAGTTTTGTAACAAAAACCCAATATTTTGCATAAAACTTGTGGACTCGGCCCGATAGATAAATAGAGCTTGAGAAGTACCGCTACTGTTGCGGTTCATCGGGGCTCATGGTGCATTAGGGCGATCGGCTTGTGGACTAGCTTCTGCCAGACCGACGTAAAGTTTTGTAACAAAATACCAGTATTTTGCATAAAACTTTGGGAGTGAGCCCGATAGATAAATAGAGCTTCGGAAGTACCGCTACTGTTGCGGTCGATCAGAGTTCAGGGTGAATTACGGCGATCGGATCGGCTTGTAGACTAGCCTCAAAACTAGCTTCTGCCAGACGAACGTAAAGTTTTGTAACAAAATACCAGTATTTTGCATAAAACTTGCGGACTCACCCAGATAGATAAATAGAGGTTCGCAAGAACCTAGAGAAACTAAAAAAATTGGGGATAATAACCCCCTTTTAAACTCAGTTGCTTTTGATTAATCAAGGTCAGTTCAAGAAACTTGTACAGCAGAGTGAGAAGATATGGCTACATCACAAGAAATATCAATACAGTTAATTGAGGAAGGGATTGCTGATTATTCTGAGGGAAACTACTCTGAAGCATTTCAGCTTTTTAATGAAGCTTTATCTAGAGATCCTGAACAAGGAATGGCATACTTTTATCGCGGTTTAATTTTTGCCATTATAAATAATTATCAGGAAGCACTCAAAGATTTTAATAGGGCAATAGAAATTCAACCAAAGGAAATTAGTCTCGATCGGATTTATGACTTACGGGGGAATTGTCATGAAGACCTAGGAGATAGAGAGAAAGCAATCAAAGACTATGAAAAAGCAATTGAAATTAATCCCAGTCTCGTATCAGCACACCACCGCAGAGGTAGTATTCTGTCTATATGGGGGATGATGTCGAATGACACTAAAGTTGATACAACAGAGCGACTAACTTTGGCTGTAGAAGAATTTGACTTTGTAATACAATGTCAACCAGAAAATATCCATGTCTACGAACAACGAGGTAGAGCGCGGTCGCTCCTATATGATGAAGTAGGAGCCATTGAAGACTTTAGTATTTGTATTCAACACAATCCAAACGATTATATCGCTTACAAAGAAAGAGCTCAGTCTTTTACGCAATTAGGGAGAAATAAAGATGCACTAAATGATTGGCAGGAAGTGCTAGAAATTTGTCTAGCCAAAGGCGATACAGAAAGCTGCGAAACTGCCAATTTATATATAGAATTTTGCGAAAATAAACATGATTCTCCTAAATCTGTAACAACCTCACGACAGCAGGAGTCAGAGTTTGATTTTGAAGCCACAGAACTTGAAATACGTTCGTCGAATACTAGCTCTAATAGTCAGGCGACTTCTTACTTGAATTTGGGATATGAATTATATGACCGAGGAGAATTAACCGAGGCAATTTCTGTTTTACAACAAGCAGTTCAAGTCGATCCAAATTATGCAATGGCTTACTGCATATTGGGCATGGCTTTTCAAAGTTGCAGTTTATTAGATGAATCTGTTAAAGTATTTACAAAAGCTATTGAAATTAATCCCAAAGACTCCTGTTTTTATGGTCATCTTGGCTTTGTTTTCGCTGATTTAGATCGTTTGTCTGAAGCTTTAGAAGTGCTTCAAAAAGCTGTCCATCTTAATACTGAGATGGTAGGCGTTTATCGATACATAGCAGATATTTTACAAGAAAGAGGAAATATTAGAGATGCAATTCAAGGGTATAAAAAAGCCATCCTACTTGCCCCTGATACTGGGATATTATACAGTAGACTAGCTTCACTACTAAGTAAATATAAATACGATAAAAATGAAGCTCTAGAAATGTTTTATAAGGCGGTAGAAGTCGAACCAGATGACCCTGCTGTCTACTTTCACTTGGCTTTATTTCTAGATTATCAGGAACGCAAAGCAGAAGCATTACCTATATTTAAAAAAGCTAAAAGTTTGTATGAAGCTAAAGGAGACAGCGATGGAATTTCTGCATCAAATAAATTAATAAATCTATTAAGTTAGTTTTTTGCTCTTAGTTAACTGATACACCCTACTTTGCCATGACGATTACCTCCAACCAAACAATGCAATATCAAGCAGAACTAGATTCATTGAATAACATCCTTAAAACTAATCCCAATAATGGGCCAGTTTTACTGGAAAAAAGTCAGGTACTCATCAAACTCAAACTATATGAAGAGGCTGTCACAACTTTACGTCATTTAGTTTCAGTTGAGCCAACTAACCCCCAGCCTTGGCTGCTTCTTTCCAATGCACTTAAAGCACTTGATCGAGATCAAGAGGCAACAGCAGCCCATAACCGATATCTGAAAATGAGTCCTCAAAAACCTAGTACACCCGAAATCAGCATTACATCCGGCAACAATAATTGTGTTGCTAATTTAGATAATCAAGCATTCCTAGATAACTACTGCTTGGCTCTATTTCGTCTAGAATCCAGAAATCAAGAACTGCTAAATGCACGGGAAGACTTGAAGTGGTACAATAATCAGTTAAATGCAGCCGATCAATTAGCAAAACAACTTGAGTTGAAGAATTCCTCAAGCCTACCTAATGTCAAGTTGCCAGCCTTTACTCAAGTTGCAAAAGAGCGGGTTGAGTTAGCCCTTGCTAAAGCCAGCAGTGAGGTAACAGAATATAACAATATTCAGAACCAATTCAAAGAGACTAGAGAACGTCTGCAAAAACAGTTTGAAGATACTATGTCTAATCTTCGCAGCGAGTTAGATTCAAATATTTCCGATTTGAAAAACAATCTGGAAAAGGTTGAAACTCAAATTCGGATTACTGCTAAGAATATTGATTCGCTCAAGACCAAACAAATGGTAGAAATTTTATTGATAGTAGGTGCAGGGGTGGTGACAGTCTTGATATCCCAAAATATCGTGGCAGTTATAGTTGTTATGCTAATCACATGGGGAATTAGCAGTAATCTATCAAGTGGTTAATTGCTGTTAAGTTATCAATTGAAACTCGTCTGTACAAATATTTCTGAAACTAGGATAAAAACATGGGAAACATCATTAATATTATTTCAATGCTCAAACAAATGACGAGAGAGCTACAAGAACTGCAACTAAAGGAAGTAGAGTTAAGGCGGCGATTACCAGGAGAAGAGGCTCAAATGAGCCAAAAAAGACTCGAAGAAGAGGCTCAATTAAAGCAACTCATGCCTCAAGCAGAAGTCCGCTTTAATAAGCTGCTAGAACAGTCAAAAGCAAAAGCCGTAGTAGAGCTGGCAACAATTGCTTCCTATACAAAATTAGCAAGCCAAAAAGCTAACGAAGAAGCGCCTCGGTTATTGAGAGAAGAGTGGACTCAGCAGCAACAATTGCTGGCTGACATGATGCACGTAATTGATGGTGTAACAGCAGCTTCAGAGGAATGCCCGCCACGTTTAATATCTCTACCTTGGGGCGATCGCCTTTGGAGTCCCTCCGATCGAGAAAAAAATAGCTATCGCCCTCAAACAAGCGGTTTAGCGCCAGGGGTGTTACGGATAGGAGAGTTACAGCAATTAGGGACGCTGCCACTGGAGGAACTTCAGCCTCGTATTAGCATCCCTGCTTTTGTGCCAATTCGCGCTCTATCAACCGATCCCGCCTCCCACACACCAGGGCACATCGCCATCTTCAGCAACAGTGCCGATTCTCGACAAGCTGCTGTGGAAGCCATTCAATCGATCGCATTAAGAGTCATCAGCACATTTCCTGTTAAAAAAGTTCGGGGGGTATTTATCGACCCCGTAGGGATGGGAAATAACTTTCCGTTTAAGAGCTTACCAGAAATAATTTCCGGCCCTAGAACCTACACTCGCAGTGATGATGTACGGGAACAGTTGCGAGAATTGACCTTAAAAACTGAACAGGTAATTCAGAAATATTTAAGTACGGACTATCAGACAATAGAAGAATATAATAGTGCTAAATCCTTCATCAAGGAACCGTACCGCTATTTATTTGTTGCTGATTTTCCTACCAACTTTGATAACACATCTTGGGAAGATTTAAAAAGTTTGTTGATTAATGGAGCCAGAGCAGGCGTGTACGTGGTTCTGCACATTGATGAAACTCTAGAAAAACCCCGGAACTTCAACTATGGAATTTTCAATAGTAGCTGCACTGTATTGCATCCATCCGATCGCAATTATCAACGAAATCAGTTATTCTCAATGAATTTACCTAATAATCTTGCTTGTAAAGTAATTCTAGATCGCCCGCCAGCTAACGAGCAGTTCAACCAAATAACAGAAGCCATCACCAAAGCCACCAAGGAAGTAAAAACAGAGACAATACCGTTTACAGAGCTTTATCCCCCTAAAATGGCTGAATGGTCTTTTGACAGTCGCGAAGAAATGCGAGCACCAATCGGAATTACAGGTGCAACCGATTACATCGAATTTTGGATGGGCAACAATGAAGATGGAAAAGTAACAAGTCAAGGATTGTTAGCAGGTAAGCCAGGGGCAGGAAAGAGCTACACGCTGCACGCTATCATCACCAGTTTGGCAATGAGATATTCGCCAGACGAACTAGAAATGTATCTCCTTGATTTCAAAGAAGGTGTTGAGTTTCAGATATATGTAGATCCAGAAAGATCGGAATCAGCTAATCTAGATGGAGAGTTAAACGAAACTAAGGCATTACCTCATGCCAAAGTTGTTTCAATTGAGAGCGATCGCGAATTTGGTTTAAGCGTCCTTAAATACATTCAGCGAGAATTAGAAGACCGTGGCAGCAAGTTTCGAGCCGCAGGTGTAAGCAGTCTAAAAGACTATCGCAATCGATCGCAAGAAAAAATGCCGCGCATTTTAGTCGTGATTGATGAGTTTCAATATATGTTCCAAGAAAATGACGACATTACACGACAACTCAATATTATTTTTGACGACATCACGCGGCGGGGACGAGCTTTTGGCGTACATTTACTGATTGCATCTCAATCCCCTAGTGTACCGAATATGAGTGGTGGTATTTACTCCTTTATTGACTTGCGTATGGCACAGCAAATGGATAAAAAAACGGCAGCTTCAGTGCTAGCAGAAGGCAATATAGATGCCGTAGATTTGCTGGAAGGGCCGGGCGAAATTATTTACAACTCTCAGCAAGGAAAGAAAGGTTACAACACAGTAGGTCAAATAGCTGATATGTCTGCCACCATCAGGCGAAATGCTCTGCTGCAAATCCAGTCTGTTGCAGGAGATAAGCATTACAAACGCCCAGAACCGCTAATTTTGTTCAACGGGACGCAAGCAACTAAACTGAACCGCAACCGACAGTTAATTCAATTGTCAGGGATGTCTAACTGGCTGCCTCTGCGAGAGTTAAACAAACAAGTGATCCAACAGGCAGATTGGTCGTTAGAAGAAACTCCAGGTGTTGCGTGGCTTGGCGAAGCCATGCGAATAGGAAACCACACCCAGGCAATTTTTCGCCGCCGTCCCCGGAGCAATATGCTGCTAATTGGTACATCAGAAGAAACAATTTTTGGCATTTTAGGCGGAATTTTAATTAGTCTCGTCCATTGTCGCCAACCAAACACAGTCCAATTTAGAATTATGGATCTGTCCCAACAAGATGAAGAAAATCATCAAGGAAAAATGTTAGTCTCTTTCCGCGACACTTTTGGAAAATATTTTCCGGTATCGATTGGGAAGCGCTTCCCGAATCCTGAAGATAAAATTCAGCGAGCGGAAGATATTTTACAACAAACCTATGCTGAATTTGAACGTCGCAAAAAACTGCGAGATGACAACCCTAATGAAATGAATTTAGGGCAATCGTTATTCTTTGTGTGTGCGATAGGTAGCCTTAGTCGGGCGCAACATCTGCGACCTATCATGGGTTCACGCAATGAAGAACCGTCCCCAGACGCTAAAAACCTGATAACTCTACTATCTCAAGGGCCAGAGTTAGGTATTCACACTATCCTTTGGTTAGAAAGCATGAAAACATTTCTGAAGATGACGGCGGAAAACCGCTCATCATTAACTCATTTCGATCTTCGTATTGGCTTAACAATGCCAGGAGATGATTCAAGGTCACTTTTTGGGGAAACTTCTGCTCAGAATCTACCTCGATTAAGGGCTTACTTCCACGATGAAGCGGCGGCCGCAGGGCTAGAAAAGTTCAAGCCCTATGCAGTTCCCTCGGTTCAAGAAATTACCGGGTACGGTCATCGATTCAAACAGCGTTCTTTATAGGAAAATTAAAATCATGGCGAAAGATATTGACGTTGATGAAGAGCAATTGCACAAGTTCATTGAAGCTTTAGCTGCTTTCCAGCAAGTGACTACTGAAAAATTGCAGTCCGTTGAAACTAGCTGGAATCAATGCGAGCAAACTTGGAAAGGTGCAAGCAAAAATCAATTGACAACAGAGTTCGTGCGAACTAAACAGGCGATCGAGTCTGCATTAGCTGCGGGTGATGATGCCCAAAAATGGCTAGAACGGTTTAACGAAATTGTCAGAGAATTTGAACGTTATTAAAGGGAGATAAATGACTTATGGCTGAACAAACATCATTTGATTTAGAGGATGCTAAAGACCTTCGGGAGCAGTTGCAGCAATTTTATGAGACGCAACGACAAGAATGGTCAAGAGTATTAAGTCAGTGGGAAAATCTAAAAGGAGTTTGGCACGACAATCAATTTGACAGTTTCGAGCCACTTTTCGAGAAGCTGAAATCGACTTATAGTGATGGTGAACGGGAGTGCGAAAGTTATCTGGTTTTCCTAAATCAACAGATCCAAGTTGCAGAGGAACGGCGACAAAAATTGGGAAATTTACCGAACTTATAGAGATATGCCACAGGTAAAGGCTGAACTAGAAGTATTTGAGAGTTTGCATGCAGCATTCGATCGCCTGAAAGAACAATTACAGGCGACTCATTCGCAAGTGGAAATTGATTTGGGAGAAACGCGCGATCGCATCTCTGAAGCTCTTCTTAGTGCTGAAGCTGATGTTGAAGAAGCACAGAGAGTTTATCAGGAGTGCCTGTACAACTGCGAGGAAGATGGGTCTTGCGATTATGAACAGGCACAAATGTACAGATTGCAAGAAGTTTCGGAAGATATCAGAGCGTGTTCGCAACAATTTGAGCGAGACTACGATCGATATCAAAACCAAAGTAGCGTAGTAGGAGAGTTGTTAAACAAAGCAATACCTCGGTGTCAAGACGAATTGAGCGATCGGGCTAATATCATCTCTCGAATGAGAAGCATATTAGCCGGCGGCCCGCAGGGATATCAAGCCGTGGCAAATCCAAGCTCAGCCGACACTAAATCCCAGACAACACCCTCGATAAATACTGGACAGTTGATTGGTCTAGCGCTCACCTTCGCCAAATCCAAAACGAATGGTGTCATCGCCAAAGCAAATCAACTGCAAGGAGACTATGCAGAGAATCGTGGCATGAAAGTTTTGAAGAAGGTTCTTGGTGCAGAAGAAACAGGGCTAGACTTGCATATTGGCAGACAGGGTATAGATGTCTATGGCTTCCGCAATAAACCTAAAGGTCGTACATTGATGCTTATGGAAGTCAAATCTACACGTAATCAAAAAGCCAAAGGTACTTATAAAGAAGTTATGCGTCTGCTTAAGCGCAGCAAAGATGGACTCCAACAGGCAAGTCAAAAGTATGGGGATGATCGTCTGGCAAAGGCGGAGCGTTCAGGTAATCTTACTGCTCAAAAAATTCAAGGCTGGAAATCAGTAAAACCAGAATCGGTAACTACAAAAAATTATGTTTTTTGGAAAAATGTTGCTACAGGAGAAGAAAAATTCTTTGAGGCTATTTCTAACCATCAAGGCAATAGTGTTGAAACTTTAAAACTTCTGGGAACCGGAAATTTTCGATCTAAACCACGGATAAATAAGTGAGGAAAAACTCTATGAACATTTCATCTAAGACCATCGCAGAATACTTTAAAAGCTATGAATGGAAGTATGCTGTAACCGAAGATCCAGATACACTTCTTTCAGGTTTTGTTGACTCTCAAGAACATAATTATGGCGTGGTTGTATCAGTCAAAGATAAATATGTGACTTTTACAACACCCTATAAGCAGTTGCCTGACGATAAAAATTTATCATATCTATATTTAGAAAAGCTCATGTCCTTAAACTACGAATGGCCGCTCGTTAAATTGAGTTTAGACAAGGAAGACAGAACTTTAATGATTTCACTCGAATTTTACCAAGAAAGTTTCGATTACAAGCAGTTTCAACTCGGATTAGATTTACTCACAGAAGCAACTGAGCTTTTATTGAGTGAGTTACCAAGTATAACTCCTGCATAAAAGAGACCAGAATATCTAAAGCCAAGCATTAGTCACCGATCGGAGGAGGTTATGGGCAATTTACTGAATTCTTCAATGAATAAACTTAGAGATGAGTGGAACATACTTCAGGTATTACTCTCAGAAACCGAGGAAGACTGGTCAGGAATAAACAGAAATTATTTCAACACGGAAATATTAAGACCCATTGAAGAGATGATGAATGACTATTTGGAGGAATTAGAAACAATAGATCGCTCTGTCGATCGAGTCAATCGTACTCTATAAATTTACTGGATTTGTCTGCCGAAACTAACATTAGAAACAGGAGAAATTAGCAATGAGTTTAGATTCTAAAGACTGGCGAAATGCTGTTATTGCAGGTAGCTTAATTGGGGGAGCTATGCTTATCGGTATTGTTGTCACCAAAGGCCCTCAAACCGCCAATCAACCAGTTACAAGCAATTCCAATTCAAGTTCCAATTCAAGTTCCAATTCAAATTCTTCAGCTTCCTCTACTCCATCTTCATCAATAACACAACAAGAAGCAGGCAATCTAATTTCTAATTGGCTGCAATCCAAGCGAGAAATATTTGCTTCTCCATTCAATCGCCAACTGGCCGCTGAACTTACTACCGATGTTCTATATCAGGACATGACCAAGCCTGGAGGCTCAATAGATTGGTTAATAGAGAATAAGGCTTATTATCAATTCGGAGTCCAAAAAGTTGAATCAATAAAACAGTTCAGTGCTAACGGAAATCAGGCAACAATTGAGGTGAATCTTACTGAAGATCGTACCTTTTATGTCAATGGCAAAGTCGATCGGACTCAAACTGACTTCAGCACCAAGCTTATTCGCTATAATTTGCAGTTTGTTGAGGGTCGTTGGAAAATATCTGATTACCGAAGCATTAATTGAGGAAATCATTATCTCACTATTTTGTCTGGTAAACAATAATAGAATTATCATGAGTTTTAAAAATTAAATGAAAAATCATAAACATAGCAAACAACTTACTGTATTGCTTCGATTACAGTTTGTCGGTATAGTAACTGTGACTGCCACAATGATTAACATGAGCGGTATGGTGGCAATGAAGCTGAGCAATTATCTAGCCTCACCATCCTTGAAAAATGCTAAAAATCAAGAGCGAGAATACTTAGAAGTTGCTTACAATACCACTAGCACTCCCAACCTTAAATCTAGCCAAAGATTACAAGATATAGTTGATGAAGTTGTTGATATTGCCACTAAAAGAAATCTGCCGACAGAAGCTTTATCAGTTAGCATAATTGATTTAAATACTCAGACATTGGCAGGTTATAAAAACCAAACACCTAGATTTCCAGCAAGTGTTTCTAAGTTATTTTGGATGACTGCGTTATACGCTTACATAGAAAAAGGAATGATTTCAGAAAAAGCAGCTTTCTATACGCCTTTGTGCAAAACAGATATATGTAAGCTGATACAGAAGTCAGACAATGAGGCTGCTAGTCGTATTCTTGACCAATTAACAGGCACAACATCTGGTTTGCGGCTAGATGGAGAAGAGTACCTAACCTGGATAAGCAAACGCGAACAAATTAACCGATTTTTTCAGCGCGCTGGGTACAAAGGCATAAATATCAACCAAAAAAACTTTCCTATTCCCTATCTAAAGCTTGAAAACCCTCAAGGTCGCGACCTGCAATTGCGTGGTCAAGTTTCACAGCCTATTCGGAATAAAATGACAACAGATCATGCTGCTAGATTAATGTATGAAATTTTTACATATCAAGCAGTTTCGCAGAAATTTAGCAAGGAGATGATAAGTCTGCTGACAAGAGATTTGCGACCTGAAGTTTGGAAGCAAGATCAATACAACTCAGTTAGAGGTTTTTTAGGCGAGTCTTTGCCAATCAATGATGTTTACTTTGCTTCTAAGATAGGCTGGACTTTCAGTTCACGCCAGGAAGTCGCCTACATAGCCACTAGAGATGGAAAGACTGCTTATATCTTGGTTATCTTTGCTGATCACCCTACTTATGGAGATGATTGGAAGATTTTTCCTGAAATGTCTCTTCGAGCTTTCCAGCTAATGACCGCCAATGACTGAATTTGAAGCATGAAGCGCTGCTATCTTGTAGGGAAAGATCGATCGCCCTTTCCTTCCAAAAGAGCGATAGCCCGTCTCCCATCCCAAATCTCACGAGATAGATCGCCTTTTCTTCCCAAAGCGCGATCGCCCCTATCCCATCCCAAATCTCACGCGGGCGATCGCCTTTTCATTCCAAAAGCGCGCCCCTATCTCATCCCAAATCTCACGCGGGCGATCGCCCTTTCCTTCCAAAAGTGCGATCGCCTTTATCTAACTTCTATTCCCCTCACATTATTAAGCAACTGCGAGTTCATATTGCAGAACTAAAATTTCATCCGCTTTCAAAATAGCCATAGCATATTCAATACCTTGACTATCAGCAAACTCCACTAAATACTGACATTCCTTTCCCGTATCATACACTTCAACAATAGTTCCCACAAGTCCTACTGGCAAACTAGAAACAGATTCATATTCCGGTTCCACTAGCGTTAATCGCGTATTTGAAACAGGCTGGAGAATCGCAACAGAATCCAAAAGTCTAAAGTTTTTTATCATGGTTTAAAAAAGCTGAAATCAAACGAGGGTTAGAATTAGTCGAAGTAATTTCCCAGATTGTCCGAAGCTCAATCCCCACTGTATCGGGTACAGTCCAATCAACTTTAAACTGTTGCCCAAAATCAGTAGTATTTTCTTGGACAACTTCACCTTCAATGGCTGCCTTTTGAATAAGCTCTCGCAAAACTTCTGCATTATTAGCCGTGATTCCCAAAACCGAAGCAAAGACTCTGGCTTTGTGCTTTCCACTCTTATTGCTCTGGATTTAAGCAGTAGCCGACCAGCTTTTGCAGAGAAACTTCAGCCTGATTGCCATTGGGTAGTTTCATTATAACTCCTCATCACCCCCTAATTAATCTCAATTTTTCTGGTAACGGAGAGAGTGGACTGTTGCGCTTTAATTCTTTCACAATATCTCGACTTTCCGCTTGTTTGTCGCTGTTGGTTGTAGTTATTCTTCATCGTACTCAATAGTACCGTCAAGCTTATGCTTATCAAGGGTCATAACTACCTTGGTAAGTGCTGTAGATGCGGTAGCCTGGAAATACTAAAGCAATGCCAATTGGACTGTGAATTGTCCCCGGATAGCTTTCTTCGGGTTCGCTACCCCCAATCCGAATTTTGAGCGCACCCAGCCAAATGTAGAGCCCTGGAATTAAAGTATCTAAACTGTAGGCGATCGCTCGCATTTGAATATCGGCGGGATTAATCGGTTTTAAAGACTGTTGCTTTTCAGGTTTGGAAATAGACATGGCACTGATTCCCGTGCAGTATGGTTCAAAAGCGGTCTTGTTGATTACACTTTAATATAACCTAATTTTCGCTTTTCAATTGTTAAGCTTATTTTACTATTTGGTCGCGATCGGCCCTATCCCATCCCAAATCTCACGCGGGCGATCGCCCTTTGCTTCCAAAAGCGCGATCGCCATTCAGCTCCATCCAACACCGATTAATCTTCCCCTAACTCTGAAAACAATAATACCAAATCTCGATCGCCACGCACCACGCGAGCAATATCAATCCCGTCCGATCTGGGGTAGTAAAAAATCAAGTAATCCCTAACAATAAATCCCCGCAAATTGGGGTCAAATATCTCATAACGTTTGCCCATATTGGGAAATTCTGCGACAAGTTTACATTTTTGACGGATGGCATCAAAAAGCTCGCTTGCAGCCTTGGAACTATTTCGAGCAATGTACTCACAAATCTCATTCAAGTCTCGCACAGCTTCATCAGAAAATGTGTAACTGTTCATACCTCTGACTGTTCTATGCGATCGATCTTTTCTTGCATTCTGGCAAAAACAAGTTCCCCGTCAGTCACTTGTCCCTTAGCAATTTGTGTAGTTCCCACTGCTATTTTCTCACGCAGTTCTTCGATGTGTCGTTTTCGTTCTCTCAAAAGCGCGATCGCTTCTCCAATGATTTCTTCAACACTGCCATATTTCCCGCTTTGCATTTGCGCTTGAATAAACTCTTCGTATTCTGGTTTGAGGACAATATTCATCTAATTGCTCCTTATAAAGCGATCTTTATTATAACTTAGGCTAAGAGCTTGCTTAAAAAGCGATCGGC
>JBBSNU010000028.1:0-15963 GCA_038260455.1 Chroococcales cyanobacterium
AAACTCTCCGTCTTGAAGCGTGAGAGATGGTTAATTGCAGCGCTGATGGCGCTCTCGTAAAACATTGATTACCATCGCGCTGCAATTAACACGCCATTCATCTCACACCAAATCAAAGATTATGGTGTGAGGCTTCTGTCTTATCCAGCTAAGAATTAGAAAGCATTGCTCAGAAGGCAGAATTTACTGAAAATTCTGCCTTCTGTATTTTTTTTGCCCTCAGACAGCACTTGCCAAACTGTTATGTGGTGCTTATCCTGAGCTTAATGAGGCTTTCATATTCTTAACTTAATTAATATGCGATCGATTTTATTGACCTTTGCTCTCATGTGTTTAGCTAGCCCCGCTGTGGCCACAACCTGCGAGGAAAGCTTTCAAAAAAAGGGGGACTTTCTCAATGGTGCTGCCTTTTCTGCGCGGGTTCAGGTTGAGGGATTATCGGTAGAAAAAGCATTTTCGCAATTGCGACCCATTTTAGCCCGCGAGGGGATCAAGACTGTCAGCACCGATGTCAGCATGGGTGTGATGAAAGCGGAAAATCCCGCAACAGCTTTTCAGCGCGCTTTGCCGATCGATGTATTTGCCTCACAGGATGGCAATCTGTTAACTGTCGAGATGATTTTTACCCTTCCCAGTGGCGTGGGTGCAAGCAGGGACACGGTGAAAAAATACTTGTGCGATGCGCTAAATCAATTGTTGCCCAAAAGTACAAGTACAAGGACTTCTGCGACACCACAACAGAGTTCGGCATTGCATTAATTCGATCGATCTTATGGAAACTATCTGCGTTAAGGAACGTTAATCTGTGGTTTCCTGTTCCTGCATCAACGCTTGAAATATCATCGCGGGCGATCGATTGACTGATCTCGCGATTGGTTCGTAGTGCGGACTTTAGTCCGCAATAGGAAGCGGACTAAAGTCCGCACTACGAACCGTTTTTGTTATGGTAATCGAGCGGACACGATCTGAAATATCATCGCGGGCGATCGATCTGCTGCATTCGATCGCCCCTTCCCCATCATATCTATGCCAAATCAGCGATCGTACTCCTGAGCTAGCTGAGCCTATCTGCTGTTATCCCATAGATTTCCCCCACTTACTACTTTTGTAGTATAACTGTAGTTCGAGCGCGATCGCGCGCAGTTATCAAACTCAAGTGTTTACAAGGGTTGTATCGCAAAAGAAATTTATGGCAAGCTTTCAGGACATCATCAAATACTACAACAATTACTGGAAAACCTCGGTTCTGAGCATCGGTGCATCCAGCCTGTTTGCGATCGCGGATTTAGCCGTACCCTACGCGATCGGGCAAATCTTAAACGTATTGTCCGATCAACCTACAGATACAATAACGCAAAAATCGATCGCAGCGATCGCTTCACTTACCCAGCAGTCACCAAGCAAAATATTATCCTTATCCGTCTTGCTGGGCTTGATTTTTATCGTAACAGTCGCCAAAGCACCCATACAGCCTTGGGTGGGAAATTGGTTCCACTGGGCGCTACCATTAACAGCACGGCGCGATCGAATGAAAGGAGCGATCGGCAAAATCCTCACCTTGCCCCTAGAATTCTACGACGAAAACAACGCCGGACGGATTGCCAGCCGCATCGCCAAAGGCATCGCCAACCACACTTGGACTTACCCAGAAATTGCCGGTGAATTCATCCCCGAAGTCGTCCGCTTAATCGGCATCTTTGCAGTTATCTGGTTAATTGAATGGCGCATCGGCTTATTAATTTTGGTTTCCTTCCTATTTATCCTCATTTTCACCCTCCAAAGTCTCCGACAAGTCACTCAGCGCGAAGCAATTTTGGATGAATACATCGAAAATACCGAAAGCCGCAACTCAGAAATTATCACCAACATCAAAACAGTCAAAGCATTTGCGACAGAAACAGACGAACTAAAAAGACAAACAACCAGACTCGATCGCGAATTGAAAGTGGTAATTAACCGCATTCACAAAGGATACGTCATCCTGGGGACATACCAGCAGACGATCGTCCAGCTTTGCTTGTTTTCAGTTCTAGGTTTTAGTTTGGCAGCAACAGTCGCAGGCCAGATATCTCTGGGATATTTTGTTACGGTTTACACCTTAGCAAGCATGGCTTATTCCCAACTGCGTCCGATTAGCATTATCGCCGAATTATTGGCCCGCCGGTATTCTTCAATGATCCGGTTTCACGACTTTATGCAATTGCCAGAGGGTGTAGATGCAGGCAATTTAGCAACGGAAAATGCTGTATCGGCATCGCCCTATAAATTTACTGGCAAAATCGAGTTTTGCGGGCTGACATTCGGGTACGATCGCC
The DNA here is from genome assembly GCA_038260455.1 of Chroococcales cyanobacterium. Lineage (GTDB taxonomy): Bacteria > Cyanobacteriota > Cyanobacteriia > Cyanobacteriales > Microcoleaceae > Microcoleus. The sequence continues at coordinate 2,316 of JBBSNU010000028.1, forward strand.
AAAAACCTGTTTTGCAGGATGTAAATTTGTTGATTCACCCGTGTCAAACAGTAGCATTAGTCGGGCGATCGGGTTCGGGGAAATCAACATTAGTTAAACTGCTGTTTCGGTATTTCGAGCCCAATTCCGGCCGCATTCTGATCGACGGCGAGGACATTTGCAGCTTAGACGTGACTGGCTACCGCAAGCGTTTAGCCATCGTGCATCAAGAAGTAGACGTATTTAACGGTACTCTATTGGAAAATTTGATTTACGGCAACCGGAAAGCAACTTTTGAGCAAGTTGAGGAAGCTTGTCGCATCGCCAGAGTAGACGAGTTTGTCGGCTTGTTGCCCCAAGGTTACTATACTGTTGTCGGGGAGCGGGGAATGCGTTTGTCCGGCGGTCAGCGGCAGCGGTTGGGGATTGCCAGGGCTTTGTTGGTGGAGCCGGACGTGTTAATCTTTGACGAAGCTACTTCTAGTTTGGATTATGAATCGGAGCGATCGATCCAACTAGCCATGCAGAACATTCTGGGTACGCGCACCACTATAATTATCGCCCACCGACTGAGTACAATTCGCGAAGCCGATGCGATCGTCGTACTAGACGGCGGTAAAATCGTCGAAATTGGCAGCCACGACGAACTCTTGAAGCAAAAAGGCATTTACCGCCGCCTGCATTCCCTGCAAGAAACCGGCGAATTATTGAATTAGGGATTTCCGTTTAGCCGAGGCTTGGTGCACTTCGGTGTACCAAGTAAGCGGGCGTTTCATCTACCAAGTGCATTTATCTGCGTTTATCTGTGTTGATCTGCCTTAATCTGCGGTTGACCTCATAAATTTCAGATAATTTGCAAAATTTGGCAAAAATTAGCGTTGCAATCAAGAACACAGCAACAGAACCAATATTTTCTCAAGTCAAGCCTGCAATGCTTTTAGCCTGGCCCGAAGTTGGGCGATTTCCTGCGCCATATCTACCACCATTACCGCCCCTACGAGATTTAGTCCTAAATCTTGGCGCAACCGTTGGATTTGACCAATGCGCGCAATTTCCCGCGCGTGCAGCATTGAGCCGATCGGCTCAATCAACCCCACTTGCACAAATTGCTCAATTATCATCGTTGAAGTTTCCGTCACCAAAGCTGCATATTCAAACGTATACAGCCGATCGCCATTTTCGGAAACAACCATAGTGGACAAGCTAAATTCCGTCATAGTCTCACCTCTTCTATTGCAGAACGCGGGTTAAAATTGCTACTCGCCTTAATTTTTTCATAGCAATCCTGTTCGATTTCACTCAACTCCTTCGGAGACACGATCTGAAGTTTTACAATCAGATCCGTGCGATCGCCTTTGGGTAATATCCAACCCTTGCCGCGCAGCCGCAGCAATTGCCCGCAACTCACGCCTTTCGGCACAGTCATCATCACACCCCCCTCTGGAGTTGGCACTTGCATTTGAGTACCTAAAACAGCTTCATCTGGGCGAATAGGAACCTCGCAAGTTAAATTATCACCCGAAAACTTAAAAAATGAGTGGGGAAATAGTTCGATTGTCAGATACAAATCGCCTCGCTGTTGAGAAAAAGGGCTGACGCGACCTTTTCCTTTAATCCGAATCCGACTGCCTGATTTAGAACCTGCGGGAATGCGAACGTTAAGGGTTTCATCGTCCAACTGCAAGCGTTTCTGCACGCCGTGAAAGGCTTCTGAGAACGAAAGCGCGATCGCCGCTTCAGTATCAGGTGCAGGTGCTTGAGTGCGAAATCCTCCAAAATCATCAGCCTGATTCGAGGTGCGCGAATGAGTTTGTCGCGATCGAGTTTGGCCGCCGCGACCCAGCAAATCCTTGAGAAAATCATCAAAATTGCTGTATTCATCGAAATTGGTGGACGGATCGAAATCAAATCCCCCGGCATTCGTGCTAGTTCCTCTAGGAGGAGCAACCCCTGCCGCTGCTTGCTTCCAGTGCTGCCCAAATTGGTCATACTTGCTGCGCGTTTCAGGATTTGATAAAACCTCGTTGGCTTCATTCAAATCTTTGAACTTTTCCTCAGCTTCTGGATTGCCGGGATTCACATCTGGATGATGTTTGCGGGCAAGTTTGCGATATGCTCGCTTGATTTCTTCAGGAGTTGCAGTTTTGCTGACTCCCAGAATGGTGTAGTAATCTTTGAAGTCGGTTGCAGTTGGCATGATTTAAGTAGAAGGCAGAAGGCAGAAGGCAGAAGGCAGAAGGCAGAAGGCAGAAGGCAGAAGGCAGAAGGCAGAAGGCAGAAGGCAGAAGGCAGAAGGCAGAAGGCAGAAGGCAGAAGACATACACAGCGACATTTTGAGCGATCCGTATTTGACGTTTAATTAGGTGGATTTATTTAATATTCAAAATCCGATTATTCTGCACTGGGAACATCGTTTGTCAGTGATAAATCTCCTTCTTCACTGAGTTGTTGAAAGTCTTCAGTTGTGGTAAACCGCTTTGCCTCTGTGGGATGCTCTGTGGCTTGATTGCCCGCAAAATTGGTCGCTGCTGAGCGATCGATCGCAGAAGGATCGATTTGGGCTCCTGCCTCGGCTTCGGCGGCCAACAGTGCATTACCTCCAGCATAATGATTTTTTCCGGCGATCGTTTGTAGAGCTTCGGCGGCGGCTTGATTGGAAACTGCTGCTTGAGCTATCATTGATTCATCATTCATGATTGAGACCTCTTGAGTTGTGGTTTAGTTTGCTTGTTTGAATTAAGAAAATTAGCAGGATTTGTGATTAATTTGCTTCCTTTATTATAACTGATTAAAAACGATCGGCAACAATGCTAATGGCAGAATCGCCACAAAACTCAAACCGATGAAAATGTCGCAAAATGTCACAACCAAGACATAGGTAAGCAGGCACAAGAGAACCGCCGCGAACTATTTCAGGCCTGCACCGCTATCAGTTTTTAACCAGTGCATTCCGAACTAAATACCGATTAGCAAAAGTCATTGGTAGGGGTTCACCATCTAACGCAGCCGCATCGGAGCCAAGTCGCTGGGCGTGGATGTGTAAATGAGGTTCCCCGCTGTCGCCTGAATTCCCAATTTCGCCGAGTTGTTGGCTAGTAGAAACGCGATCGCCGTTTACCACCTTCACGCTGCCCTGTTTGAGGTGCGCCATTAAAATCACCGCTTTACCTTGATTGCATTGCAGCATCACAAAATTACCTTTCTCATGCTGGCGATCGAGCTTAGGAGGTGACATATCTGGCATCGTGTTGGCAGACTGAAGCACAACACCATCACAGGGAGCATAGAGCGGCTCGCCAAAGATTGCGTATTGGGCAGGATCTGAGGGCGACCATCCCGTAGCCCTATACCCGATCGCATTGAGTTTGACAATATCCACCGCGTAGCTTGTCCCGCGTAACTCTTGCAGCCGCTTGCTTCTGACGAGATCGAGATGAGCATTTAACAACTCGTTGTTACCGCCATTGGCAACGTAGTAGATGCCGTTTTTTAAGGGAAAGTTGAGGGCAACTTGGCTGATGGCAGGTGGCTGATAGCCTGTCCAGATATGCAAGGCAATTGCCCAAAACAAACCCGCCGTAACTCCACAAACGAGAACCTGAGTCCATGCCCAAATACTGTGCTTAGGGAAACGAGATTGCTGCCCGATCGATCGCGATGTGACGATCGCTATAACCAGCCAGATGCTCAAATATAAGTAGGGTATCCACCAGGGAATTGACAACCACAAGCCTGCTAGGGCGATCGCTACTAAATAGCCCATTACTAAAACCGTTTTAAGTCCCCAACCAATCTGACTTTTCGCGGGAGATATTCCTTGCCAAAACAGCAGACATAAGGGAATCAAAATTTGCGCGATGGCAATTGTCGTATCCATAGATTGGAAGCTCCTCATGTATGTTAATTGCGATCGATCAAAACATCCCGAATCGTTATAGCAACATTTCTACGATTAGACTGACCAAGTTTTTTCCCTCAATTCAACAATCTAATCACCAGAAGCAGAAGTGCAACTGCAAGCAAGCCACCATAGAATATGAACATCCGATCGCCGAACCACTTTGGCAAGCAAAAAATGTCGATGACTTGACCATGATACGATTCTAAGCTTTCGGCGTAAGTCGTCAGGGGACAAGTCCAATTGTTGGCGATGAGAACGATGACTTCAATCGCAAACAATGCGACTGCGATCCATGTGAGAGATGAGATTTTGTCAGCAGTAACTTCATATAATAGAACTGCCATGATTATATTGAAGAATATGAAGATTGCGGAATGAACGAATCTGATGAAGGCGATCGAGTGCAGCATTAAATTTAAACCCAAGAAATTGTTAGTTCGCACAAACCGTTAGTTGGGAAGCGGCTCACTTTTGCGCTCCTGCGGCATTTGATACGACGCACCGAAAATAATAGCCGCCAAACTGCTGGTGATTTCTCCCGAAGGCGCATTCTGGTTATTGCTCAAAACGATCGCTGTTACATGGTCAGAGGGAAAGCGAATAATAGAACTGTAAAAGCCGTTGATTTTGCCATCATGTCCTATCATTTGACGGTCAAACCGCTTTGTGATCAACCATCCATAACCATATCCGTCTTTGAATGGCGTGAATATCTCAGCAAGTATTTTGCGCGAAACAAGTTTTTCAGTGTAGAGAGCCTGATCCCAGCGAAATAAATCTTCTGTTGTTGAGTAAAGCGCACCTGCCGCGAACGAGATAGACATATCAATATAAGAAGCGTTGATAATCGAGTTATCTTGTAATTCGTAGCCCCCTGCACGATTTTTGATCAGGCGGTTGTGGCTATCGTATCCCGTGTGTGTCATGCTAAGCGGCGCGAAGATGTTCTCTTGCAAGAAGTCGGCGTAAGATTTACCCGAAACCTGTTCGATAATCATACCAAGCAGGTAATAGCCGGAACTTGTGTACTTAAATTTTTCACTGGGCGTAAACTCTAAAGGCATATTCTTGAAACGCTCGACAAGATTCGCGTGCGTGATAGGTAGCTGCATCGTTTGTACAAAGTTTGGAAGACTTGTATAGTCTGGAATACCGGAAGTATGAGTCAAAAGGTTTCTGATTGTAATCGACTGCCAAGCAGCAGGACAGTCCGACAGATAGTTACATATCAGGTCATTGGTGTGCAACTTTCCACGCTCTTGCAATATCATTATTGCCATCGCGGTAAACTGCTTCGTAAGTGACCCCAAACGGAATACGGTTTGTGGCTTGTTCGGCACATCAAGTTCTAAATTTGCCATTCCATAACCCTTACTAATCAAAGGTTTACCGTCTCGCGCCACGAGAATTGAACCACTGAAGCGATTCACTTTCACAGCAGCATTCATGTACTCTTCAGCTTTGACAACAATCTGTTGTTTAAGTTGCGGTGCAGCCAAAATTTGCGCCGAAGCAAGCTGGATGAATAGCAAACACAAGACGACTAGCGCGACGAAACGATTCATACGATTGAAATTTATAGGCATAAAAATCTATCCTCTAAACTAATGTTAGGCGCGTCGTTTGTGAAGGTCGCACGTCATTTATCTCTCGTTTATTTTCCCGATCCCTTCAGCCTGCCTGTTGACGATTTTCGGGCTTCCATAGTAATTGATTTTCCCTACACCAGAGGCCTGTGCATCCAGTTGCCCCGTCACATATATATCAACATTACCTACTCCAGTCGAATTTACCTTTGCGTTTACAGTATGTAAATTCTTCGCGTCTAAACTTCCGACACCCGATAATGTAATATCTGCTTCCTTTGTTTCACCAGATGCACTGAAATCCCCGACACCATTCACCACTATCTCCAATCGGTCGTTCTTTACATTTGATAGATTAGCTTTACCTACTCCATCGAAGACGAAACTTTTAAGATCGGGAGTGGATATAATGATTTGTAGTTTTTGCTGAGGATTGTATCCTTTAGTGGGTCGGATGTACAAAGTACCATTTTTAACTTCAGTAGTAATTAATGGGATGATATTATCATCGCCACTAATTTCGAGACTCTTCTGCCCTTGAGAACGCACTTGGATCGAACCAACATAGTTCGCGTCTAGAGAATCGAAGGAAGCAAGCGATCTTTTCTCGGTCTTAACAATCCCACTTCCTTTGACGTTGGAGGTGTTACTAATGAGACTGCATCCTACCAAGCCAGTAACTAATCCGATGCTGAGCAGTGTCAATATCTTCATGGTCTTTCTTTCACTCAAAACATAGGTGATCAGGCAATACGAATACGGTTTACTTAAGACATATCTCCCTGGCACACCCCTTAAAAAGGGGGGGACAAGAAAGCTCTCAAAGTCCCCCTTTTTAAGGAGGATTTAGGGGGATCTCCGGGGTATAAACAGTCGTAGGGTGCGTCGCCCTAGACAAGCCATAAATTTGAGCGACAATCTCACAGCGACGCACCTCATAAGCTGTCGCGCATTTAAATTGTATATTTAGAGCGGGCGGGACACCCCACAAGAGTTTGATTGTTTTTAAACATCCAATTTAAGTGCTGAATAGCTTACCATTTTTACAAAATTGGGCTACAAAAGAAGTATTCGGTTTGTTTACACTGGCCTCGTAAGCCTGAAATAATTTAACTGAAAATCAAGTTAATTTTCTGGATATTGGGTCATTTTCACTAGGTAAAATACGGAAATCAAACCTAGCAAGCCAGGGGCACTCAGCCATACCCAGAAACCAGCTAACAGTTTGTGCAATGCCAATACAGAGAAAAGATTACTACCATTAGGTAAATTAAACCAAAATGCTGATAGTGTTCCGCCAAAGCCTATAGCGATCGCAGTTAAGGAAGTAATTGCTGAGAACTTATATTGCTGTCGAACAAAAAATATGCAAGATAGCCAATAAACGGGATTAGCTAACCAACCCAAGGCTGGAATTTGCAGAAACAGCAATCCTAATATTCCCCAAGTAGTAACTTCAAGCCCCTTCATTTCATAAAAACTCCCATAATCTTTTAGGGGCTCTATTGATATTTCTCTAGGAACTATCTCAAAAAGTAGACAAGGCAAGGTAAGTGCTATTCCGTATAGAAAGAGTGACAATCCCAGAGAAAGAATTCTATACTTCATGAGCTATGCTTGCCTCCAGTATATTGATGTTTTATTTCTTTGTTGGATCGTCACTAACTTGAACGATTAACTTGCCAAAATTTTCTCCTTGCAGTAAACCAATAAAGGCGCGGGGTGCATTTTCCAGCCCTTTTACAATGTCTTCTTTGTACTTCAGTTTGCCTGCCTGCAACCACTGAGACATATCATTCATAAACTCTGCATGACGCTGCTGGTAATCGCCAACCAGAAACCCTTTAATCAGCGCACGTTTAACCAGTAGTGGCATCAGATTAGGGCCCGGAGGTAGAGTTTCGGCATTATACTGCGAGATTAAGCCTACTAAAGGAATTCTGGCTCCCAGATTAATGTTTTGCAAAACTGCTTCTAGAATTGGGCCAGCCGTATGATCGACGTAGATATCAATTCCATTTGGGCAAGCAGCTTTTAATGCTGAATTTAGGTCTTGAGTTTTGCGGTTAATGCAGGCATCAAATCCTAATTGATTCACAATGTAATCGCATTTTTCATCACTGCCAACGATGCCTACTGCCCGACAACCTTTGATTTTGGCAATTTGACCGACAACTGCACCAACAGCACCAGAAGCCGCAGAAACCACCATTGTTTCGCCGGCTTTGGGTTTGCCAATATCTAGCAGTGCAAAATAGGCTGTCATTCCAGGCATTCCGGTAATGCCTAATGCGTAAGAGATTGGTACTTGATTGGGGTCGAGTTTTCTCAAGGTTTCGGCTTTGGCGATCGCATAATCTTGCCAACCGCCATATCCCAGCACGAAGTCTCCTGCTGAAAATTTGGGGTTGTTTGATTTCACTACTTGGCTGACGTTGCTCCCCACCATGACTTCGCCTAACTTTGCCGGACTTGCATAGGAGGCGCGATCGCTCATTCGCCCTCGCATATACGGGTCAAGGGACAAGTAAATGGTGCTGCTGAGTATTTCTCCCTCTCCCGGTTCTGGAATTGCTGTTTCGACAACGGCAAAATTACTTTCTTTGGGTTCTCCCGTCGGGTAACTTTTGAGCAGAATTTGTTGGTTCATTGACTCAGACATGGATGCCTCCTTTATTGATAGATTGCCTTCTCGATCGCACATCGGAAGAATTCGCCTTCAGACTCAAAGCGATCGCTCCCCAAAAACCAGCCAACGCGGAGACGAGTCGGGATTGTGTAGCCGTCAAAGGTACTGCTATCCTCGAAAATTCCCCCAAAATCCACATAGTGAAACGCTTTACCTTCGGGATTGCCCCAGCGATCGATTTTGGCTTGCTCCAACATTCCCCGATCGTTAACCGTCAGGGTGAGTTTGGCAGGTTCGCCGAAGGCTGTGAAGTTTGCCTGTACCTGTGAAGCATTTAACTCTGTCCAGGAGATGTCGGGATTGCAGAGAATGGAAGGCAGCAGTATCGACTCTACTTGAACTCGGCCCACACTAGAGCGGGTGATATCAGCACCAGATGCCTGCACCACTGGAAACAGCCCCAGGATTTTCCACTGCGACTCGCCAACACCATCCACGATGTGATCGCCTCCCCAAATCGGCAATCCCTTCGCCCAAGTCGTCGCCCGCCAGATCATCCCCCGATGACCGTAGATAACTTCTTCTCCCTTGAAGGGATGCCATTTTTGATCGAGTTTGATTTCACCGTGCATCCACAGTCGAACGGCGGATGCGAGGGGTGTACCGGGGGCGATCGCATTCTCCAAATAGCGACGGGCTAGATTGGGAAGATTGATTAATGATTCAGGATTGAAGGGGCGATCGCTCTTCGGTGCTGATTCCCACAAATCGTCTAGAGAAATTTCTTGGATTTTAGTCATGTTTTAAAAGGTGGAAAGGGAAAAATACAGCACTTTGCGCTGAAGGTTTGGTTAAAAATACGATGTATGTTACTGGTTAAAAGCTTTTGGTTAAAAGAACTACCACAGACGAAGCGCTCACAACTACGGCATTTTTTTTATTGATGCGCTTCTCTCCGCGTTAGGATATGATCTAGAATAGCGATCGCATCATATATATATATGTATCCGCAGGCGGATATTCTGATTGCCCCTCAACTCAACAATCTAATCACAAGAAGCAGAAGCGCAACTATCAGCAAGCCACCATAGATCGTGAAAATGCGATCGGCGAACCACGTATCTTGCGGCATAGGAAAGCCCAGCTCCACGTTGTTCAAACCATACAATAGTGAATATGTCGTCTAGTATAGTCCTTGTACAACCAATCTTTCTAACGATTGAGTTCAGCGGCGGCAAGTATCTTTTAATGCTTGACTAGGATCTTTATTCCGCCGCTGCAACGATTTTTTAGCTTACTCTGAGAGTGTCGCTAGACAGCAAGATAACTAATATCTTTAAGCCAGAGGAGCGAATCGCTTTAGCAATAAAGCAGGGACAATAACCGGAATTCCTGCACTGATGCAAATCAAGGCTTGTGCCATACTCAGTGGCTGGGTGTTAAATAATGGGTTGATGATAGTCAACTGACTAAAGAAAATTTGCAAGATAAAAACGCAAACCACTCCGATCGCAGGGATATAGGTAACTGTGCGAGTGCGATCGCCCAGATAAGAAAATAGAGACGGAATACATTGACTAATACTTAATAAGTAAAAGGTTTCAGCCGCAACGAGGGTATGGACTGCCATTGTGCGAGCCAGGTTAATATTATCTGTAGTTTGCAAAATCCATTCAAACATACCAAGGACAGCGATGAGATTGAAGATGGAAATAATCAGGATGCGCCATAACAATTTGCCAGTGAGAAGGGGTTGATTGGGGGGCATGGGCGATCGCTCCATTGTGCCTGTTGCTTTTGGCTCAAAGGCTAGGGTCGCACTCAGGGCAACCGAACTCACCATATTGACCCAGAGAATCTGAACAGGCAAAATCGGCAGGGAGGATCCGGCGAGGATTCCCACCAAGATTGTCATGGCTTCTCCACCATTAACGGGCAAGATAAAGCCAATGGTTTTCAGCAGGTTGCCATAAACGGTGCGTCCTTCTTCGACAGCGGCTTCAATCGAGGCAAAGTTATCATCGGTCAAGATCATATCTGCGGCTTCTTTGGCGACTTCTGTGCCAGTAATCCCCATCGCGATACCAATATCGGCTTGCTTTAAGGCGGGCGCATCGTTTACGCCATCCCCAGTCATGGCGACGACTTCGCCCTTTGCTTGCAAGGCTTCTACCAAACGCAATTTCTGTTCGGGGGCAACTCGCGCAAATACGTTACTGGCTTCAACGGCATTGGCGAGATCCTGACCATTCATTTCTGCTAGCTGTTTCCCTGTAAATACTATCGCTGCTTCATCGTGGCTCAGTCCCATCTGACGGGCGATCGCAGCAGCAGTCAGGGCATGATCCCCCGTAATCATCTTGACTTGGATGCCTGCCGACTGACACGCACGCACGGCAGCGATCGCCTCAGATCTAGGTGGATCAATCATGCCCTGAAGTCCGAGAAAGATCAGATCTGCCTCAATATCTGCATGGTCAATATCCCGATGTTCTGCTGAAATTTCTTTCTTGGCAAATGCCAGCACCCGTAAGCCCTGAGCGGCTATCTCGTCAGTCATCTGCTCAATTTGCTGCCGATTTAAGTCGATTTTTTGACCGTTAGCATCAAGCTGGTAATGGCATCGCTTCAAGATTGCTTCCGCCGAACCTTTGACGTAAATCCCGTGGCGATGGCTGAGTTCTCCTTGCTGGTGCAGGGTTGCCATATATTGATACTGCGACTCAAAGGGAATCGTATCCAAGCGCGGTTGTTCTTGTTCCAGAGTTTGTCGGGTCATCCCTGCTTTTTCTGCCGAGACAATTAATGCCCCTTCCGTAGGATCGCCGGCTACAGATAGTTGCCCATTCTGGTCTTGAAGATGGGAGTCATTGCACAATAAGCCGCACTGTAAGCACTCACGAAGCGCAGGGTTTTGATCGATCTCAACAGGCTGTTCGTTCTGTAAAATCGAGCCTTCTGAATCATATCCCACACCACTGACGGCGTAGGAAGTTCCCCCAGCATAGATTGCTTGGACGGTCATCTGATTTTCGGTGAGGGTTCCTGTTTTGTCAGAGCAAATCACAGTGGTGCTGCCGAGGGTTTCCACTGCCGGAAGTTTACGAATAATTGCGTGTTGCTGTGCCATCCGACTGACCCCGATCGCCAGTGTGACCGTCACCACAGCGGGGAGTCCTTCGGGAATGGCACTCACGGTTAGGGCAACGGCAGCTTTAAATCCCTCTGTCCAGCTTCCTCCTTTACCCATCACCACAGCAAAGGTTAAGGCGGCTAAACCCAGAATAATGTAAAGTAGCGTCTTGCTAAATCGTTCAATCTTGCGGGTGAGGGGTGTTTCCAGTCCAGTGCTTTGCTCTATTAGTTGGGAAATGCGCCCAGTCTCGGTTTGGTTCGCGATCGCCACCACAATGCCTCTGGCTTGCCCAAACGTCACCAAACTTCCCGCATAGGCCATGTTAAGGCGATCGGCTAAGACGGTCTCGACGGCGAGGGTCTCGTTTGATTTCTGGACAGGAACCGATTCCCCTGTCAATGCGGCTTCACTCACTTGTAAGTCACGCAATTCCACCAACCGCAGATCCGCAGGTACTTTATCCCCAGATGCTAACAACACGAGGTCGCCAGGAACCAATTCGCGGGAGTTGAGCCGCACCTTTTGCCCATCCCGAATGACAGTTGCTTCAGTAGTAACGGATTTGGCTAGGGCCGCGATCGCATTTTCAGCTTTCGATTCTTGGATAAACCCAATCACCGCATTAATCAACGTTACACCCAGAATCACCCCCGCGTCTACCCAGTCCTTGAGCAGCAGCGTGACGACACCAGCAACGAGCAGAATATAAATCAAAGGTTGATTGAATTCCATCAGAAACCGAATAACAGGGCTTTTTTCGGCTTTCCCCTTCAGTTCATTGAAGCCATCACGTTCCTGGCGTTGAGGCACTTCTGCACTCAACAGCCCTGTTGATAAATCTGTCCCAAGATTTTCTGCAACATCGGCAGTCGATAGCTGGTGCCATTGTTTTTGAGGGAGATGCTCAAGTTTAGAAGATGCCATACCTAAATACCTGAATGTATAGCATCAGTATATCGTAACTACATTTTCTATATCGTAACTACATTTTCCTGTGGTCGCTGTTTGAGCCTAAATATTGACAAACAAAATTTCGGTTGTTTCCCCACCATTCGTTTAGTCCGCACAAAACTTTTCTCAGTGAGAAACAGGACGATCGCCAATTTCTAATGAGCTTCGATCGCCTGCTCTAAAGGGAACACTAACCAACACCAAAGATTAAGTGACAAAACAAGTCCCGGCACGATAATAGCTAAGATTACGGTGACAATCCGTACTGCTTGAATCGGCAGTTTCCACCGTTGTGAAATTGCTGCACATATTCCGGCAATTACTTTGTGGCGATGACTGCGGTAAAAAAAAGTAGTTGGTCTCTCTGAAATATTTGTGTTTGTTTGCGATCGCTTTCCTACCCTACCCTTCGGGAACGCCTTCGGCGAACGGGAACCCCTTCGGCGAACGGATCGCTTCGCTAACACGCGGACGTTCGCAATGACAAAAAAGCGTTAAGTGAACCGTATTGTTTTATACCTAATACCATTTTTCTAAAGATGTGCTGATGAAGTCTTAGCCCCCCCTTACTAAGCTACGGTGTACACACAAGTCATGAGATCCCCCCTAGCCCCCCTTAAAAAGGGGGGAACCGGAGTCAAAGTCCCCCTTTTTAAGGGGGATGCGAGGGGGATCTCCGAGGATTTTGGTTCTACACAGAGATGTCTGTACACCGTAGCCTTACTAAGGGGGGGTTGGGGGGGTAATATCTAGCGCTACTTTATGAAATTCGTATAACTTTTAATGTCCTGTTCGATTTTCCCGTTTACCGCTAACTGACTTATCTGTTCCGAGTTGAATGATTAGAATTTTAAATGTAATGTTGCAAAATCAAGATGAAGGTGCTAAGTTGTATAACTGTGGTACAAATGGGTCGGTGCCCGAGCGGTTAATGGGGGCGGACTGTAAATCCGCTGGCTACGCCTACGCTGGTTCAAATCCAGCCCGGCCCACCACAATTTAAATAAAAGTTAAAAATTAAAAATGTTAAATTAAAATTTTTAATCTTTTATGCCCGTGTAACTCAGGGGTAGAGTACCTCCTTGGTAAGGAGGAAGTCGCGAGTTCAAATCTCGCCACGGGCTTATCTTTCCAATCATTATAGCTGCGCCGTTTAGGAGTTTGACATACTCCCCGGCCTTAAGGCGCGGGGATTCTTGGCACTTCACTGACTGATGCTACCGAAGTAGTCTTATTCTGTCTCTGTGTCCGTTTAGAGTCTCTCAATGCCCTATGGCGACTTTTCTGTTCTAATCGCAAGTAAAATACTTGTTGTCTTTAAGGTTGCAGTTAAGCATTGCCTCTCGGAACTGTCTAGGTGCGCTCTCATCGTAGCTATTTCAACGCGTCTTGAGCCTTTAGACATCTCTATTATAGCACAAAGCCGTCCTAGAAGTACGGGGTTTTAAACCCAATTTTCTGATAAA